>CALUIG010000043.1 GCA_944320625.1 uncultured Alistipes sp. | reverse complement strand
TCGAGGTCGGCGATCGTGCAGCCGGTGGCTTCGAGCAGCACGAGCAGGTGGTAGATCAGGTCCGAGGCCTCGTAGATCATGGCGTCGCGGTTCCCGGCGACGGCTTCGATGACTGTCTCGACGGCCTCCTCGCCGACCTTCTGGGCGATCTTGTTCACACCGCGCGTGAAGAGTTTCGAGGTGTAGGAGCCTTCGGGCATCTCGGCGTGGCGCCCCTGGATGACACTCTGCAGGTAGCGGATGAAGCCTTCGGTCTCGGGAACGGCCTCCCCGAAGCAGGTCTTCGAACCGGTGTGGCAGGTGGGACCGTGGGGGATGACGCGCACAAGGAGCGTGTCGGCGTCGCAGTCGGCGGCCACCGAGACGATGTCGAGCCAGTGGCCGCTGGTCTCGCCCTTGGTCCAGAGGCACTGCCGCGAACGGCTGTAAAACGTGACGCGCCCTTCGGCGAGGCTCTTTTCGTAGGCTTCGCGGTTCATGTAGCCCAGCATCAGCACCTGCAGGGTCCGGGCATCCTGAATGACGGCGGGAACGAGTCCGTCGGGGAGTTTTTCGCGATTGAGTTCCGAGAACGGAACGGCTTGGATTTTCATGGTCTTCGTGATTTTTCGTGTTTCTGTATATCGTTTCGCTTCAGAGTCGGACGGTTATGCCCCGTTGGTTCAACGCGCGCTTCAGGACGGGGATGGGGATTTCGTCGTAATGGAAAATGCTGGCGGCCAGGGCGGCATCGGCCCGTCCGCGGGTGAGGACCTCGGCGATATGATCGATGGTCCCGGCGCCTCCCGAGGCGATGATCGGCACGGGCAGCTCGGCCAGCCGGGCAAAGGTCTCGCAAGGGTAGCCGTTCTTCGTGCCGTCGTGGTCCATCGAGGTGAAGAGGATCTCCCCGGCCCCGCGTTCGACGGTCTCACGGGCCCACGTGAAGAGCTCCCGCTCGGTGGGGCGCTTGCCGCCGTGGGTCGTCACAACCCAGCGTCCGTCGACCTGCCGCGCGTCGATCGCAGCGACGATGAACTGCGAGCCGTACTTGGCGGCGATGGCGTCGATCAGCGCCGGGTTGCGCACGGCGGCACTGTTGACCGTCACCTTGTCGGCCCCGGCGTCGAGCAGCCGCCCGGCATCCTCCACCGAGGCGATGCCGCCTCCGACCGTGAACGGAATGTCGATGCGTGCGGCGATGCGGGTGACCAGATCGGTGAAGGTCCGGCGCCCCTCTTCCGAGGCGCTGATGTCGAGGTAGACTAGCTCGTCGGCCCCCTGCGAGGCGTACTTCGCCCCCAACTCCACGGGGTCGCCGACCTGCCGCAGACCCTCGAAGTGGATTCCCTTGACGGTCTGACCGTCGCGGATGTCCAGGCAGGGAATTATCCGTTTTGCAAGCATCGTTCGAGTTCTTCAAGGGTGATACGTCCTTCGTAGAGCGCCTTGCCGACGATGACGCTCCGCAATCCCTGTTCGTCGAGGCGGCGGATGTCGTCCAGCGACGAAATGCCGCCGCTGACGGTGATCTCGACCGTCGGGAACTGCTGTTGCAGGGCCGCGTAGAGCTCGGCCGAGGGACCGCAGAGCATGCCGTCGCGTGAAATGTCGGTGCAGATGACCTGTGCAACGCCCTGCGGCAGAAATCCTTCGATCAGTTCGGCGGCCGACGTCGAGGAGCTTTCGAGCCACCCCTGTACGGCCACTTTCCCGTCGCGGATGTCGGCTCCGAGGATCAGACGCTCCGGTCCGAACTCCGTGAGCCACCGGGCGAAAAGTTCCGGATGGCGCACGGCGATACTCCCGCAGATGGCCCGCCGCGCCCCGGCGTTGAAGACACTGTCGAGCGCCTCACGGCTCTTGATGCCCCCGCCGTACTGCACTTCGAGCGAGGTGCGCGTCGCCACGCGCTCCAGCACCCGGAGGTTCCGTGGCTCGGAGGCCTTCGCGCCGTCGAGGTCGACCATGTGCAGGCGGCGGATCCCCGCCTCCTCGAAACGCAAGGCTGCGTCGAGCGGGTCGCGGTAGTAGGTCTTCCGGCTGGCGTAATCGCCCTGTGTCAGCCGTACGCACTGGCCGTCGATCAGGTCCGTAGCCGGTATAATCGTGATATTCATCGTTGGAGTTTTAAAAAATTACCGATTATTGTGGCTCCGGCCGCGCCGCTCTTCTCCGGGTGGAACTGCGTGCCGTAGAAGTTGTCGCGCGCCAGCGCCGCACTGAACTGCCGCCCGTACTCCGTCGTGGCGATCGTCGCCGCACAAGGGTCTGCGGCGAAGGAGTGCACGTAGTAGACGTAGCTCTCCTCCGGAAGTCCCTCGAAAAGCGGCGTCTGCAACCCTTCGATCGTATTCCATCCCACGTGGGGAACCTTCAGCCCGGGGGTCTCCGCAAGCCCGGTGCGCAGGTGGCGGACCCGTGTGGGGAAGATCCCCAGGCACGAGGCGTCGCCCTCCTCGCTCGAAAGGCACATCAGCTGCATCCCGATGCAGATCCCCAGCACGGGGCACGTCAGCGTCGGGAGCACCGCGTCCAGCCCCCGTTCCCGCAGTTTGGCCATGGCACTCGACGCTTCACCCACCCCCGGAAGGATTACCCGGTCGGCACGCCGCAGCAGCGTTGCATCGGCGGTAAGTGTGAATTCCGCTCCGGCCCGCCGGAGCGCATCGGCAACCGATCGCAGGTTGCCCGTATCGTAATCGACAACGGCTATCATAGGACTCCTTTGCTGCTGGGTATGTCGTATCCGAAACCTTGCCGCTGTACGGCCATGCGCAGCGCCCGGGCAAAGGCCTTGAAGATCGCCTCGGCCTTGTGGTGGTCGTTTTCGCCCCGGGCCGCGATCTGCAGGTTGCAGCGCGCGGCACAGCACAGCGACTGGAAGAAGTGGCGGAACAGTTCGGTCGGGACATCGCCCACCCGCTCGCGGTGGAACTCCGCCTCCCATTCGAAATCGATCCGGCCCCCGAAGTCGAGCAGCACCAGGGCCCGGCAGTCGTCCATCGGCAGCGCAAAACCGTAGCGGGCGATGCCGGCTTTCGAACCCAGGGCGCGGTCGATGGCTTCGCCCAGTGTGATGGCCACGTCCTCCATGGTGTGATGCTCGTCGATGTCGAGGTCACCGTGTGCCTCGACCGCCAGCGAGACTCCGCCGTGGTGGGCGATCTGCGAGAGCATGTGGTCCAGGAAGCGAAGGCCCGTCGAGATGCGGTCGTTGAACTCCCCGCGGCCGTCGAGGTCCAGTTGCACGCGGATCTGCGTCTCGCGCGTCTCGCGCCGCACCTCCACGCGCCGTTCCCCGCGGCGGATGAACTCCGCAATCTCCGCCCATGAGTCGGTCGTCAGCACGCAGGCCTCAGCCGCTCCGGCCTCCTCCAGCATCCGTCGTCCCTCCTCCGCCGGGCGGAGCAGGATGCCCCGCGCCCCGAGGTTCCGGGCCAGCAGAATGTCCGTCACCCGGTCGCCGATGACGTAACTCCCGGCCAGGTCGTACGATCCGTCCAGATAGCGGGTAAACATCCCCGTGCGGGGTTTGCGCGTCGGGGCGTTGTCGCGTTCGAAGGTCCGGTCGATGAGTTCGTCGTCGAAGCGGACGCCCTCGCCGCCGAGCGTTGCGAGCATCTTTTCGTGCGCAGGCCAGAAAGTCTCCTCCGGGAAGGAGGAGGTTCCCAGACCGTCCTGGTTCGTGGCCAGCACCAGTTCGAAATTCAGCCCGGAAAGGGCCTTGAGTCCCGAAATGGCTCCGGGAACGAAAGTCAGTTTTTCGAGGCTGTCGATCTGTTCGTCGGCGGGTTCCGCGATGATCGTGCCGTCGCGGTCGATGAAGAGGGCTTTTTTCAGCGGGTTCATGGGCGGAAAGTTTGGACGGTTTGCAGCATGAGGTCGTTCTCCTCCGGGCGCCCGATGGTGATGCGCAGGCACCCTGCGCATCCGGGGATGCGCGAGCGGTTGCGGACGATGACTCCCGCGGCGATCAGTGCGTCGTAGAGCCGGTCGGGCGCCGCGGTGCGCACCAGCAGGAAGTTCGCGTCCGAAGGGTAGACGCGTTCGACGGCGGGGCAGGAGGCGAGGCTTTGTGCCATACGCTCGCGTTCGGAGCGCAGTTCGGCCACTTGCGGGGCGATGTCGGTCGAGAGCCGTTCGGCGACGGTCTGCTGGGTCGGTCCGTTGATGTTGTAGGGGTATTTCACCCGGGCGAAGAGCTCCGCAACGGGCTCTGCGGCGAAGGCCATGCCGAGCCGGATGCCCGCCATGCCCCACGCCTTCGAGAAGGTTTGCAGGATGATCAGATTCGGAAACTCATCCAGGCGTCCGAGAAATCCCGGCTCCGCCGCGAAGTCGATATAGGCCTCGTCCAGGACCACCATCCCCGCAAATCCGCGCAGCAGACGTTCGATCTCCCCGCTCGGGAAGGCGTTGCCCGTGGGGTTGTTCGGCGAGCAGAGCCACAGCAGTTTCGTGCGCTCGTCGGCCGCGGCCAGCAGGGCGTCTGTCGGCAGCGAAAACTCCGCGCCGAGCGCCACCTCGCGCATCTCCACGTCGTTTGTGTCGGCCGCCACGCGGTACATGCCGTAGGTCGGGGCGATCGAGACGGCGTTGTCGTATCCCGGCCGACAGAAGATCCGGTAGACCAGGTCGATCGCCTCGTCACTGCCGTTTCCGAGGAAAATCTGCCCTTCGCGCACCCCCTTCAAGGCGGCAATTCGGCGCTTCAGATCCCGCTGGTGGGGGTCCGGGTAGCGGTTCAACCCGTTGTCATAGGGGTTTTCGTTGGCATCGAGCCACGTCGTGATCTCTCCGCCGGCGTATTCGTCGCGCGCCGTGGAGTAGGGTTTCAGGGCCCGGATGTTTGGCCGGACCAGCTCTTCGAGGGATTTCATGGGTCGTTCGTTGTCTGGGTGTTGGATCTTGGGTGGGTTATTTGCCGGACGGCTTCGTAGTCCGCGATGCGTTCAGGCGGAGCCGGACTGCTGCGGCGTGCGCGTCCAGCCCCTCGGCTTCGGCCATCGTCTCGATGGTCGGGGCCAGGCGTTCGAGCCCTTCGCGCGTCAGTTCCTGGAAGGTGATCTTCCGCAGGAACGAGTCGGTGTTCACTCCGCTGTAGGCCCGGGCCCAGCCGCCTGTCGGAAGGGTGTGGTTCGTCCCCGAAGCGTAGTCCCCGGCACTCTCCGGCGACCACCGCCCGATGAAGACGCTTCCGGCATCGGTGATCTGCGAGGCCGCCTCCCACGGATCCTCCATCGAGAGGATCAGGTGCTCCGGAGCGTAGGCATTCGAGAAGGCGATGCGGTCGGCACGCTCCGCAAGGATGATGATCCGGCTCTGTTGCAGCGCTTCGCGGATGATCTCCCCGCGGCGCCGCTCCCGCAACTGCTCCTCGACAGCCCGCTGCGTCGCAAGGGCAAACTCCATCGAGGCGCAGACCAGAACCGCCTGGCTGTCTCCGCCGTGTTCGGCCTGCGAGAGCAGGTCCGCGGCGGCGAATGCGGGCGATGCCGTCTCGTCGGCCAGCACCAGCACCTCCGAAGGCCCTGCCGGGAGGTCCACCGCCACGACATTTGCTCCGGTCAGTTGTTTGGCCTTGGTGACGTAGCGGTTGCCCGGTCCGAAAATCTTGTCCACGCGCGGAATGCTCTCCGTCCCGTAGGCCATCGCCGCCACGGCCTGTGCTCCGCCCACGGCGAAGACACGGTCCACGCCGCAAAGACGGGCGGCGTAGCGGATCTCCGGGGCGATCGTTCCGTCGGGACGTGCCGGCGTGCAGAGGATCACCTCCCGGCAGCCTGCTACCCGTGCCGGAACGGCCAGCATCAGCACCGTCGAGAAGAGCGGTGCCTTCCCGCCCGGGATGTAGAGCCCCACGCGCCGGATCGGAACCGCACGCTGGAGGCAGGTAACCCCCGGCATCGTCTCCGTCCGCACCTCGCCCGGAAGCTGTGCCCGGTGGAAGGCCTCGATATTCGATTTTGCCGCCGACAAAGCCTCCTTCAGTTCGGTAGAGAGTTCCTTTTCTGCCGCCTGCAGCTCCCCGGCCGGGACTTCGAAACGCTCCGGCGTGCGCCCCTCGATGCGTTGCGTGAGAGTGCGCAGCGCCCGGTCACCGCCGTTGCGGACCTCGGCAAGGATGGCCGATACCTGTTCGGTGATCTCCTCCTCACGGCGCGTGCAGCGTTCGGTCAGAGCCGCCCATTCGGCCCGGGGCGGATTGTTGTAAATGGTCAGTCGTTCCATCGTCGGATACGGTTTAACGGATCATGTTTTCGAGATTCAGAACCAGGATGCCCTCCGCACCGATCTCCTTCAGCCGTTCGATGCGCTCCCAGAGCTGATCCTGTGCAATCACGGCGTGGATCGAACACCACCCCTCCTGTGCCAGCGGCAGGACCGTCGGGCTCCGCATTCCCGGAAGAATCCGGATCGCCTCCTGCAGCCGCTCTTTCGGAAGGTTCATCAGCACGTATTTCATCCCGCGGCTCTCCAGAATCGAATTCAGCCGGAAGGTCAGCTGTCCGACCTCCCGCCGCTTTTCGGCATCGAGACCCGGGTGGGCGATCAGCACCGCCTCCGAGAAGAAGACCTTCTCGACCTCCACCAGTCCGTTCGAAATGAGCGTCCCGCCCGACGATACGATGTCGAAGATCGCATCGGACATCCCTACCGCCGGGGCGATCTCCACCGAACCCTCGATCCGGTGGATCTCCGCCTCGATCGCCCGCTCGGCAAAGTAGCGCGAGAGGATGTTCGGGTAGGAGGTCGCTATGCGCTTGCCGCGGAAGAATTCCGGACCTCCGTACTCCGTCCCCTTCGGAACCGCCAGCGAGATGCGGCAGCCCCCGAACCCGAGGTCCATGAGCTGTTCCACGGGAAAGCCCTTCTCCGCCACCTCGTTCAGCCCCACGATTCCCAGATCGGCTACGCCCATCGCCACCGCCTGTGGAATGTCGTCATCCCGAAGGTAAAGCACCTCCAGCGGAAAGCCTTCGGCCTGTGAGATCAGTTTGCGCTTGCTCTCCGCCACCTGGATGCCCGCTTCCGCAAGCAGGCTCGTACTCTGTTCGTTCAGTCGGCCCTTGGCCTGAATCGCTATTCTCAGCATATCTTTTCTGTATTTGGTTGTCGTTTCCGTTCCGGAAACTCCCCCCCCCTCGCAGTGGTGCCAAACAAAAAGCCCACCCGAAAGGGGTGAGCTCCATGTTTGTCGGTATTGTCGTACGTTTTTCGTTCCGGTCCATACATGATTCATCTACCCCTCGGTCAAGTGGCGGCGGTGATGATGGGTATGGTTGAAAATCGTCATCTTTTCGGTTTGTTGGGGACAAATATAGTTTTTTTTCGCCGAAATACAAAGCCGATGGCCGAAAAATGTTTGCCTGGACCGTTTTTTTCACCGCAAGGAGGCCCCCCGGACGAAAAATCCGCCCGGAGATCCCGGACGGACTTTCCCCTGCGGGATATTCCCGCTATTTGCCCAACTTGCGCTCGACCTCCTCCTTCGGGAGCTGACGCGTGCAGAAGAACCAGTCGTAGCAGTGAAGGTCCTTGTCGGCTCCTTCGGCTCGCTCCCTGGCCACGCCGCACGAGCCTGCCGGAGGAACAATCACCTCGTCGCCCGGACGCCAGTCCGCCGGAAGGGCCACTCCGAAGTTGTCGACCGTCTGAAGGCCGATCAGCACCCGTTTGATCTCGTCGAAGTTCCGGCCCAGCGAGAGCGGGTAGTACATGATCGTGCGGATCTTGTCCTGCGGGTCGATGAAGAAGACCGCACGCACGGCCGATGTCGTGCTCTCCCCGGGTTGGATCATCCCGTAGAGCTTCGCCACGTTCATCGGAATGTCGTCGATGAGCGGGAACTTCACCTCGATGCCCTTCATCCCCCGGAAATCGATCTTCTCGCGGATCGTACGAAGCCAGGCGATGTGGCTGTGGATGCCGTCGATCGAAAGACCTACCAGCTGGCAGTTCAGGGCCTCGAACTCCTCGGCCATCCGCCCGAAGGTCATGAATTCCGTCGTGCAGACCGGTGTGAAGTCCGCCGGGTGGCTGAACAGAATCTTCCATTTCCCCTTGAAATCCGACGGGAAGTTGATCGGTCCCTGGGTCGTGTTGGCCCGGAATGCGGGGGCGTCGTCGCCGATGCGCGGCATGGCGTTTACCTGATTGACTTGATTCGTTTCCATAATGCTGTTTTTTTGTGTTGATGATTTCTTTCGTTTGCTGTTGCAAAGATAGAATCGGAATTTTTATCGATCAAACAGAATTTTTCTATCTTTGTATTGATAAAATCAATATATGTAGCGCGCCATGACCCTGCAGCAACTGGAATACATCGTCGCCGTGGACAACCACCGCCATTTCGTACGCGCCGCCGAGGCTTGCGGCGTCACCCAGTCGACCCTCAGTTCGATGATCCGCAAACTCGAAACGGAACTCGACATCGTGATCTTCGACCGAGACTCCCATCCGGTGCGCCCCACCGCCCCGGGGGAGCAGTTGATCCGTCAGGCCCGGGTCGTACTCTTCAACGCCTCCCAGCTGCATGAGATGGTTCGTGCGGAGCGTGCGGCCGATGTCGGCGAGGTGAGGCTCGGCGTTATCCCGACCATTGCGCCCTATGTCCTGCCGCAGCTTTTCCGGGTCGTGCACGAAACCCTGCCCGGGGTCCGTCTCCGGGCCTCCGAATCCCGGACCGAACTCCTCCTGCGCAAACTCAAACTTGCAGAGATAGACGTGGCGCTGATGACGACTCCGGTCGATGACGACGAACTCCTCGAAATCCCGCTCTATTACGAGCGCTTCGTCGCCTATGTCTCTCCCGGGGAGCCGCTTGCCGACCGCCGCGAAATCGAATCCGCCGAGATGCCCTCCGAACACCTCTGGGTATTGCAGGAGGGGCATTGTCTGCGCAATCAGGTGATGAACCTCTGCGGGCGGGAATCGGCCTACTCGGTCGTCTACGAGGCCGGAAGTATTGACACCCTGGTCAAGGTCGTCGACCTGAACGGAGGCTATACCGTCATCCCCGAGCTGCACGTCGCTCTGCTCCGCGAAGAGCAGCGTCGCTGTATCCGGCCGCTGGTGAATCCCGAACCGGTGCGTGAGGTCTCGTTTGTCGTCCGCCGCGACTTTGTCCGCGAACGTCTGCTCAACCTCCTGGCCGGAGCCCTGCGCTCGATCATTCCCGAACGGATGGTCGATTCCCGGTTGAAACGCTTCGCCATCCGGCTCTGAAATGGTGGGCCGGGCGGTCCCGCAATCCCGTGGCCGGCCCAGCCGGAAAAGGCCGGGGCGGAGGCTCCGGAACGCTTCGTGACGGGAGAAGTTGCAATTTTTAAGAGATTTTAGTATCTTTACCGCCAGATCGTTGCTCGGACCCGGGGCCTCCGGTGGCCCGTCCCCGCAGAGCAGGGGCTTCCGGATTGTAACCAAACGGATGCCCGATTCGATACAACCTGTTGTCTTATAAACCGTTAAAAAGATTCGAGACATGTGTGACGACCCCATTCTGTCGATTGCGACCCGTCTGCGCGGGTTGCGCGAAGTGCTCGAACTGTCGGAACAGGAGGTGGCCGACAGCTGCCATATCTCCCTCGAACAGTACCGAGAACTCGAAAGCGGACGTACCGATATTTCGGTCAACCTCCTGCAGACCATCTCGCGCCACTACGGCATCAGCCTCGATGTGCTCATGTTCGGTGAGGAACCCCGCATGAACTCCTATTTCATTACCCGCGCCGGAAAGGGCGTATCCGTCGAACGCCGCAAGGCTTACAAGTACGAAGCGCTCGCCGCCGGATTCCGCGACCGGAGGATCGACCCCTTCATCGTGACCGTCGAACCCTCTTCAGACGATGCCCCGATGCACCTCAATACCCATACCGGGCAGGAGATGAACTACGTCCTCGAAGGACGCCTGCTGATCGAACTCAACGGCAAGCAGATCGAACTCGAACCCGGTGACAGTCTCTATTTCGACTCCTCGCTGCCGCACGGCATGAAGGCGCTCGATGGTAAAACGGTCCGTTTCCTGGCCATTATATTATAAGAGGTATGGATCTTGTCTCCCGATTCCTGACCCGGACCGATTTCTCCTCACAGGAGGAGTTCCGGGAGCACCTGCATATCCGGGTGCCTGAACATTTCAATTTCGCCTATGACGTCATGGACGTCTATGCCGCAGAACAGCCCGACCGGCTGGCTATGCTCTGGACCGACGACAAGGGCCGCGAAGAGCGCTTTACCTTCGCCGACCTGAAGCGTCAGAGCGACCGGACCGCCTCCTATTTCCGAAGCCTCGGAATCGGAAAGGGCGATCCCGTGATGCTGATCCTCAAGCGACGCTACGAATTCTGGTTCTCGGTGCTGGCTCTCCACAAACTCGGCGCCGTGGTGATCCCCGCCACCCACCTGCTCACCAAGAAGGATGTCGTCTATCGCTGCAACATCGCCTCGATCAAGGCCATTGTCGTAGCCGGAGAGGAGGTCATCACCGAACATGTCGCCGCCGCCATGCCCGAAAGCCCGACGGTGAAGGCCCTGGTCAGCGTAGGGCCCGAGGTCCCCGAGGGTTTCCTCGATTTTCACCGCGGAATCGAGGCCGCCGAGCCCTTCGTGCGCCCCGAACCCGCCAACGAAAACGACGACATCATGCTCATGTACTTCACCTCGGGAACCACCGGTGAACCCAAGATGGTGGCGCATGACTTCACCTATCCCCTGGGGCATATCGTTACGGCAAGGTACTGGCACAATCTCCACGAGGGTAGCCTGCATCTGACCATCGCCGATACGGGCTGGGCCAAGGCCGCCTGGGGAAAACTCTATGGACAGTGGATTGCCGGTGCGACCCTCTTCGTTTACGACCACGAAAAGTTCACCCCCGCGGAGATCCTCCGCAAGATCGGGCAGTATCGCATCACGTCGCTCTGTGCGCCCCCGACGATCTACCGCTTCATGATCCGGGAGGACCTCTCGAAGTTCGACCTCTCGTCGCTGGAGTATTGTACGACCGCCGGGGAGGCCCTCAACGGCTCGGTTTACGATACCTTCCTCGCTCAGACCGGAATTCGCCTGATGGAGGGATTCGGACAGACCGAAACCACCCTTACCCTCGGAACATTCCCCTGGATGGACCCCAAACCCGGAAGCATGGGCGTACCCAATCCCCAATATCGCATCGACCTGTTGACTCCCGACGGCCGTTCGGCCGAGGATGGCGAGCAGGGGCAGATCGTCGTCCGCACCGACGGCGGAAAACCCGTCGGATTGTTCAAGGAGTATTATCTCGATGAGGAGCGCACGCACGAAGCCTGGCACGACGGGGTCTATTACACGGGCGATGTGGCCTGGCGTGACGAGGACGGTTACTTCTGGTTCGTGGGACGGGCCGACGACGTGATCAAGAGCTCGGGCTACCGCATCGGGCCGTTCGAGGTCGAGAGCGCGCTGATGACCCATCCGGCCGTGGTCGAGTGCGCCATCACGGGCGTGCCGGACGAGATCCGCGGGCAGGTCGTCAAGGCGACGATCGTCCTTGCTCCCGCCTGGCGCGAGCGCGCCGATGCCGCGCTGATCAAGGAGCTGCAGGACCACGTGAAGCGGATCACCGCACCGTACAAGTATCCCCGCGTGATCGAGTTCGTCGAGTCGCTGCCCAAGACCATCAGCGGGAAGATCCGCCGCAAGGAGATCCGCAGCGACGATGCCGCCAAAAAGGCCTGACGGTACCGGTTCGGAAAGACTCCCGGGGCGATCCGGAGCGGAAAGAGATTTCCCGGCTGTGGGCCCCGATGATCTGATCCGGCAACCGAATGCCACAAAAAAGGGACCGCCTTGATGGCGATCCCTTTTCTGTGGGCCCAGAGGGGCATGATCCCACGACCTTCGGATTATGAGTCCGCTGCTCTGACCAACTGAGCTATGGGCCCCCGTACACACCTCGCGGCGTATTCGTGACCGCAAAGATACGAAAACAATCCGTATTCCGCAACCCCGAAATCCGATGCAACGTGAAAAATTTCACGGGAACCCTTGTTTCTTGCAAATAAATTCGTACCTTTGTCCCCGCCAAAAGCATGAATCAAAAACACAAACACAAATGAAAAAGGGTATTCATCCGGAGAATTATCGTTTGGTGGCCTTCAAGGACATGTCCAATGACCACGTGTTTTTGTGTCGGTCCGCCGTTTCGACAAAAGAGACCATCGAGGTGAACGGCGAAACCTATCCCGTGTATAAGATGGAAATCTCCAACACCTCGCACCCGTTCTATACGGGCAAGATGAAGTTGGTTGACACCGCCGGTCGCGTCGATAAGTTTATGAGCCGCTACGCAAAACGCTACGATAAGAAAAACGCCAAGTAAACCGTCGCATCGGCTTCGAGGAATTACGGGCCGCACACCAGGTGTGCAGCCCGTCTTTTTTTATCTCCCGGTGCGGAAAACTGTACAGAATGGAGCTTTTATGCGTATCTTTGCCCCCGCAGGCAAACCTGTGCAACTACAACCCTTAATCCATTGTGTGCCATGAATGACGGATGCAAATCGGGCCTTCTCGCAACCCTGCTCGTTGCGATCTCCCTTACCTCCTGCGTCAGCAAACAGACCGCCGTGCGTGTCGAAACCCAGCGCGACTCCCTGGCCGTCGTGGTCAGTGAGAAGGATTCGCTCATCAATGCCGTATTCTCCGATCTGAATACCATCTCGGAGAACCTCGCCCTGATCAAGTCCCGCGAAAACCTCATTACCGTGGCCGGAGAGTCCGAAGGCCCCCGGAAACCCGTCGAGGAGATCAACAACGACATCGCCGCCATCGACCGCCTGTTGCAGGAAAACAAAACCAAGATGGCCGACCTCCAGCGCTCCGCAGCCCGGCTGCGCAAGGCCAATCTGCGGATCGATGCCCTCGAAAAGATGATCGGGGACCTCAACCGGCAACTCGCCGACAAAGCCTCGGAAATCGACCGGCTGCGCGAAAACCTCGCCGGAATGGGAATCCGGGTCGACTCCCTGGCTGCCGACCTCGCCGTCAAAAAGGTCGAAGTCGAAAACCTCAGCGGCGAAAAAATCGAACTGCAAAACCAGCTCCATACCGTTTATTATATCGTCGGGTCCGAAAAGGAGCTGCGCGATGCCCAGATCATCAACAAACAGGGATTCATCGGCCGGACCCTCACCGTCGGGGCTACGTCCAATCTCGACAGCTTTACGGTGGCCGATTCGCGCCTGCTGACCGAGATCCCTCTCGGCTATAAGAAAGTGACGGTCGTCTCCTCACACCCCGAAGATTCCTATGAACTGCTGCTGAAGGCCGACAAATCCGTCGAAAAAATCCGGATTAACGATCCATCCCGTTTCTGGGAAACGTCGAAAATCCTGATCATCAGTTATCGGTAGGGCGGGGGACTCTTCCGGACCTCTTGTCACGGCTCGTTCCGGTTTCGGAATGAGCCTTTTTTTTGCATATCCCGAAATCCTTTTGTTTGCTTTTCCGGACTTTTTTTCTAATTTTGCGTAAACATTCTCTTGTGTATGGATTTTCAAAACAAACCGCAGTTTGTGGAGCCGGATTTGAAGAAGGAATGTCCTGCGGATTGTAGTAGTTGTCCAACTTTCCCCGCTTCGTTCCGGCGGGTCGGCGACTCCTCCTACTGCCGTTTTTCCAGGCTCTCTTTTGTCGCCGGGGAGGGCGTTACCTTTCCCGCGGACCGTATTGTCCGGATTCTGTTCGTCATCTCCGGATCCCTCCGCCTCGAACACGGAGCCGATACCGTGCGCTTCGTAACCTCGAAGCAGGCTCTCTGTCTGGCCCGCAACGAACAGTTCGTGGCAACGGCTCAGGATGCCGAAACCCGGATCGTCGTCCTCTCGCTCGTCAATCGTGTCGAATTCTGTGAACAGGACTTTTTCGACCGGAACGATTCGTCCGATTCGTCGATCCCCTCCGAGGCGGTGCCCCTGCTCTCGATCCATCCCGCCATCGAACAGCAGCTCACTTCGTTCTTTGCCCTTCCCCAGTTGTCCGACTGTTCGCGTTATCACCGCATGAAGGCGGCCGAAGTGTTCATGATGATCAAAGTGCTCTATACCCCCACGGAGCTGGCCTATTTCTTCCAGGGCATGATCCAGCCCCGGGACAATTTCCGGGTCTTCGTCTGTAACAACTACGACAAGGCGCAGGGGGTGGCCGAACTTGCCGCTTTGGCCGGCATGAGCCTCTCGGTCTTCAAGCGTCGCTTTGCCGAACACTTCAACGACAGCGTGTATCACTGGATGATGCGGCAGAAGGCCATGAAGATCTACTCCGACATCCGCGACGGAGAGGACAGCACCCGGGTATTGATGAACAAGTACGGGTTCCGGCACTACACTCAGTTCAGCCGCTTCTGCAAGAACTATCTCGAAGCCACGCCGGCTCAGTTGATCAACTCGGTCCGCAAAAAGTAGACGGCCCGTGTCGGGCGGGGGAGCGGTGCGAGTTCCGGAGTCTTTGCGGGGTCGGGGCTTTTCGGGGCCCGGGGCGTTTTGTGGGCTGGGGTGTGACGGGCGAGAAGCGTTTTCCCTGCGGGCTGCGTGGCTCGGGGCGATCTGGCTCTCGATGCTTTTCTTTGGGCAGGGGGGGGGTGAAAATCGTCTTTTTTCTGCAGGCTGTGTGGCGCGGGGTAGTCTGGCTCTCGATGCTTTTCCTTGGGAAGGGGTGGTGGATGAAAATCGTTTTTCCCCGGCAGGCTGCGTGGCGCGGATATTCCGGGGTTGAAGTCCCGGCGTTCCTGAAAAATGGCTGCTGGAATTTGCCTCCGGAATGCAGGCTCTGCTGCCGGGCTCCTTCACCCGCACGACGGCTCGTATCCGTCGCATCGGCACCGCCGGTACCGCCCGCAGATCTCCTGCAACCCGCAGTCGACCCGCAATGACGATATTTTTTGCCGAACCTGTTGCGTTATCCAAAACTTTTCCTATCTTTGCACCCGATTTCGCCCTTGTAGTCGTGACGACCGGGCGCCGTTCTTTGAGAAGAGTGAAAAAATAAAAAATTTGTCCCAAATTTATTTGGCCGATAAATTTTTTATGCCTACCTTTGCAATCCAAAACGGTGAATATTGCCGATGTAGCTCAGTTGGCCAGAGCAGCTGATTTGTAATCAGCTGGTCGTGGGTTCGAATCCCTCCATCGGCTCGGATGCCGATTCAGGGTCCTCCCGGACAGCTGAAAGCACCCCGGCAACACGGATCGAAAGATCCTCCGCATCTTCTGGGAAGTTACCAGAGTGGCCAAATGGGGCAGACTGTAAATCTGCTGGCGTACGCCTTCGGTGGTTCGAATCCATCACTTCCCACTCCATAAAAACACCGTTCGGAGACCCAAGTTCTCCCGGTTGCATGCCGGCAGGCAACTCCGATACGGAACATTCTTGCGGAAGTAGCTCAGTTGATAGAGCATCAGCCTTCCAAGCTGAGGGTCGCGAGTTTGAGCCTCGTCTTCCGCTCCAACGCAGCAGCGTGTGATACAAAGACTCCGGCCTGGAAGCCGGAGATTTGTGTCGCCCGCTTGTTCTGCGGAATGAAACAGATGAATGTTAAAACTGAAGTAATTTTTAACAATACTTTAAATACTTAATACTATGGCAAAAGAAAAATTCGACCGGTCGAAACCGCACGTAAACATCGGTACCATCGGTCACGTTGACCACGGTAAGACCACCCTTACCGCTGCTATCACGACCGTTCTGGCTAAGCAGGGTCTTTCGGAGCTCCGTTCCTTCGACTCCATCGACAACGCTCCCGAGGAGAAAGAGCGCGGTATCACGATCAACACCGCCCATGTCGAGTATCAGACGGCTAACCGCCACTACGCTCACGTAGACTGCCCGGGACACGCCGACTATGTGAAGAACATGGTTACCGGTGCCGCTCAGATGGACGGTGCCAT
>CALUIG010000042.1 GCA_944320625.1 uncultured Alistipes sp. | reverse complement strand
CCGACCTCCACACTTGCAAAGAGGGATTGCGTCTGGTCGTGCCAACCGGTTTTTTCGGCGCGTTTCTTGGTGTCGTCCAGGTCGAAGACGTTGAAGACGTTCGGAAGACCGTTCTCCTGAATGGGGCCGCGATACGACAATTCGTCGGTCTTCACGTTGTTGACCGACGCACCGACGTTGGCCTGCAGCGACCAGTCGTCGCCGAACGTCTTGTCGATGTTCACCATCACATCGCCGTAAGTCTGTGTGTCATAGGCCCGGGCTTCGGTGTAGTGGCCGTTCGAGCCGCCGTCCGTAATGGTCGTATTCGACGAGGCGTAGAGTTTCTGCGTGTAGAGCGAATTGGCGTTGTCGATCCGTACGCGCCCGGCCACATTCAGCCACGGCAGAATGTCGTACGAGGCCGAAAACGACAACATGTAACGCTTCTTGTCCGTATTGCGGAGGTTCCGGTAGGCGATCCAGTAGGGGTTCTGCATCCGGAGATCACCGCCCTCCATGTCCGACGACCAGAACTGCTCCATCAGCTTCGTTCCTTCGTTGTAACGCTCGAAACGGCGATACAGATCGAAGTTCTCACCGCGAGGAAAGAGGTAAGCCGGAACCAAAGGGTTCGAATAGACACCCTGGTTGGTCATGTTCTGATCCTGCTGGTAGATATAGCTCGCCGAAGCGTCCAGGCGAAGTTTGTCCTTCAGAAAATAGCTGGTATTGCGGAACGTGAAGTTGTAACGATCGTACTCGTTGTTCGGAATGATGCCGTCCGAATTGACCGCCGCAGCCGAAAAGTAGGTCTGGTTGCGGTCCGTTCCGCCCGAGACCGTCACCGCATTCGTATAGACATGTCCCGTCTCGAAGAAGTCATTGGGCGTATAGCCATAGCTCGAAGCGGCATTCAGACGCTCGCCCCAACTGTAAATATTCGATCCGCTGCGCAATCCGTTCAGGCCGGTCCCGTAACGGTTCTGGAACTCCGGCAGCACAAAGGGATTCAGGAATTCCGTGTTGCTCGAAAGCGTCACCTTCAAGGCTCCGGCCTCACCCTTCTTCGTGGTGATCATTACGGCACCGTTCGCCGCCTCCGAACCGTAAAGGGCTGCGGCTGCAGCGCCCGTCAGCACCGAAATCGACTCGATGTCCTCGGGGTTCAGGTCCGCGATGGCTTCCGTTTCGCCCTTCGAATCGAACTCCGTGCCGCCTCCGCCGCCGAAGTTATACATCGGGATACCGTCGATCACGTACAAGGCGTTCGAGGATTGCGAAATGGATTTGTTACCGCGCAGCACCACCTTCGTGGCACCGCCCACGCCCGACGACGAGGCATTGATCGTCACACCGGCCACCTTGCCCGAGAGCGAATTCATGAAGTTCGCATCCTTGACGGTCGTGATGTCCGAGGCTTCAATCTGCTGGACGTTGTACGACAGCGCCTTCTCCTCGCGCCGGATGCCGAGGGCCGTCACCACAACCTGTTCGATCTCCGAGGTGGATTCCTGCAGGGTGACCGTAAAGTTCGTGCGCGACCCGACCGCCACCGTCGCCGTCTCATAGCCCAGGTAGCTGATCTCCAGGGTCTGCTGCGATGCCGGGGCCGGAACCTCCAGCGAAAAACGCCCTTCGGGATCGGTCGAAACACCCACCGTCGTACCCCGCACAATGACCGAGGCCCCAACGATCGGCACTCCCTTGGCATCAAACACACGCCCCGAAACCGCGACGGCACGACTCTGCGGAGCTGCAGCCCGGCGAAAAAGCAGGATGTTCGTCCCCTCCACGGAATAGGCGATGTCCGTACCGCGGACCATCTCGTCGAGGACCCTCTTCAACGGTCCGTCAACGACCCGCACGCTGACCAGCGTATTGAGATTGACATCATTGTCGATGCCGAAAAGATATTTCGTCTGCTGTTCGACGGCTGCGACGACCTGCTCCATGGGGACCTTCTCCATCCGGATCGTCACCCGCGTACTCTGGGCCCGGGAGGCCACGGCGGGAAACAGCAGGACCGAAACGAACAAAAGAATATGCAGACGGATTTGCTGAATAATCTTTTTATTCATACATTTGTGAATTAAGGTTCAAGTAAAAATCGATTGGTATTTTTGGCTGAACTGCGGTCTCGGGTGTTTCCGCCACCCGGGACCTTTTTTGTGTCGGCCAAAATTCGGAGACAAGGCAGTAGGGTTCTCAGATCATAGGCAGGTTCCGTTTTTTGAGTTTCGACATGGGTTTCCCGAATTCGGACGCCCGGGTCAGCGTATGACGATACGGTTTGCGTCGTTATCGTATTCGTAGGTGAAGTCGGAGGCGTGCTGCAACACCCGCAGCGCATGGTCCACACCCTCCGAAATACGGACCTTCAACTGCTTGTAACGGATGACCGGCGGCTCCGGGCGCTCGACGTCGATCCGTACGCCGAAATAGGTTTCGAGTTTGGAAGCGATCTCGGCAAAGGTGTTGCCTCCGAAGGAAACGATCCCTTCGGTCCAGAGGTAGTCGTCGTGGCTGGTCAGTTCGTCGAGGCAGAGGTGTCCGTTTCGCAGATCGACGACCGTATTGGGTTCCATGAGCAGGTGCTCGCCATTCATGCGGTTGTGCACCGAGACACGCCCCTGGAAGAGTGCCGTCGAGAAACTCCGCGATGCCTCGTCGGCCCGGACGTTGAATTCCGTACCCAGGACCTCGACGTCGCAGGCAAAGGTCTCCACGACGAACGGACGCCCGGCATCGTGCTCGACATCGAACCTCGCCTCCCCTTCCAGACGCACCCGACGCTCCTTGCCGGTAAAGGCCGCCGGATAGGAGATGCGGCTCCGGGCATTCAGTTCGACGGTCGTTCCGTCGTTGAGAGCGATGCGGATATGCTGTCCGGCGGGGGCTTCGATCGAGGTGAGGCGTTCGGAGAGGCGCGCCACACGCTGTGCATAGAAGAGGTAGCTTCCGCCGAAGGCCACGAACAGCGCCGCAGCTATCGCGGCCGCACGCCGGAGCAGGCCACCCCGAAGCAGGCGGGACATCAGACCCGGACGGGATACGGATTCCGGATCGGGTTCGCTCATGACGCTCAGTACGAAAAGGTCATGTACGCGGTTCAGATGTTCCTGATGCTCCCCGGGATTCTCGCCCAGCCATGCGGAGATGCGGTCGGTCTCCTCGTTGGAGGTCTGCCCGGCAAAAAAACGGAACAGCAGGGCATCGGTGATTTCGGTCTTTTTCATCTTCGGATTCGATCTTGTCGTGAGGCCGTTTTCCGACCCCTTTCATACAATATGATGCACGGGACGGAGAGATTCCCCCGAAAAAGGGGCGGTCCGGTGCAAATAAATTTATTTAGGAAATTCGCAAGATTTTTCAAAAACAACCAGCCCAGCCCAATCCATACCGCCACGGGGAAAACTCCGGATTATTCCATATCCTTACCGACGGAGCGTGTCGCGGCAGAACCCAGGGTGAAAATGCGTTTTCCCCAGGCAGAGCGTTCGACTTATCCTATCTTTTTCTATCTTTGCAAAGGCCGCCAACGCCGCAAGCACCGCAAACCATGCCGGAAACCTCGCCCACCATACTGACCCAACAACTCTTCGACCGCCTTTTCCGGCAGTACGAACGCAAGCTGTGCGCCATCGCCTACACGTTCGTGCGCGACGAATCCACGGCCCGGGACATCGTTCACGACAGCTTCATGTCAATCTGGAACCACCGCGAGGATGTCGTCTTCACGAACATCGACGCCTACCTGTTCCGCATCGTACGCAACCGATGCCTGGAGTACCGCCGCAGCCGGCAGTTGGAACGCGACGTCTATGAGAAGATCCTGATGAAGGAGCGGGGCGTGATGGATTATTACACGCGTACGATCGAGTGTTGCGATCCGAACGAGCTCTTCCGCTCGGAGATCATGGAGATCTGCCGCCGGCAGCTGGAGCAGATGCCCGAACTGACCCGTCGGATCTTCACGGCCCACAAGTTCGAGGGCCGGAGCTACAAGGAGATTGCCGAACGCTTTGCCATCCATCCGAAGAAGGTCGACAAGGAGCTGCAGCAGGCGGCCTGCCGGTTGCGGCTCTCGCTGAAGGACTACCTTCCGATTCTACTGCTGCTGGGCTGGCTCCAGCGATAACCGCCACTCCGGACATTCCGACCGTTCCGGCACACCCCTTTCTGAACAATATCCGCACAACCCGACATCCCGGCTGTCTGGATCCATCCGCTCCTTCCGACCGCTCCGCAACAGTTTTCCATTCCGAGTGTCCCGTTCCTGCCGTCCGAAACAGACCCGGCCTCCCTGACCCCATCCGGGATCGGCTACACACCAACTCCCTCACTCCTGCCGTCCGAAACAGACCCGGCCTCCCCGGCCCCATCCGGGATCGGCTACACACCAACGCCCACACTTCTGCCGTCCAAAACAGGCCCGATCCGCACTTCCATCTCCGTTCCACCCCGTTCCACCCTATTCAGCCCGCGTCCACCCCGCTCGCCCTTCCATCCGCCCCGGAAAGGCCCGGAAAGCCCCGGGAAAAATCCGAAAAACCCCGAGCATCCGACTCCCGTTCCGAAGGAATTCCGGCCGGGAAAAGGTATGATTTTTGCGGAAAACCGAGGAGTTTTATTATTTTTTCGTATCTTTAAGGGACGATTTGCTTTCGATTCGACAGCAATACAAACCTCAAAACGACCGAACCGATATGGACACGACCTTGAATCCCGATCCGCTCGTGCGCTTTCTCGGAAAGCCCCGGGCCTCCTTCACCCGCTCGGACATAATCCGCTACATCCGGGAGAATGGTATCGAAATGCTCAACCTGCGCTATCCGGGAGCCGACGGACGGCTCAAGGCTCTCAATTTCGTCATCAACGACGAAGCCTACCTGGAGAGCATCCTCACCTGCGGCGAGCGGGTCGACGGTTCGAGCCTCTTCCCCTACATCGAAGCCGGAGCGAGCGACCTGTACGTCGTCCCGCGCTACCGCACGGCATTCCGGAATCCGTTCAGTGAAATCCCGAGCGTCGACCTGCTGTGCAGCTACTACACGAAGGAGGGCACGCCCTTCGACATGGCCCCCGAACAGACACTCCGCCGGGCCGGCGAGGAGCTCCGCCGCACAACGGGCCTCGACCTGCACGTAATGGGAGAACTGGAGTTCTACGTCGTAAGTCCCCGGGATACGCTCTTCCCGGCCGTCGACCAGCGGGGCTATCACGAATCCACCCCCTTCAACAAGGGGGCCGAATTCCGGACCCGGGCCATGAAATACATCGCCGAAGCGGGCGGTGAGATCAAGTACGGGCACTCCGAAGTGGGCAACTTCACGCAGGAGGGGCAAATGTACGAACAGAACGAGATCGAATTTCTGCCCACCGACCTCGAATCCGCCGCCGACCAGCTGACCGTAGCCAAATGGATTCTCCGCACACTGGCCTACGAATATGGCGTGGAGGTGACCTTCGCCCCGAAGATCACCGTCGGGAAGGCCGGCAGCGGACTGCATATCCATACGCGTCTGATGCAAAACGGCCGCAACGCCACGGTAAATGCCGACGGAAGCCTCTCGCAGAACGCTCTGAAAGCCATTGCGGGCTACCTGGCTCTGGCCCCTTCGCTGACGGCCTTCGGAAATACGAATCCGACCTCCTACTTCCGGCTCGTGCCGCACCAGGAGGCTCCTACGAACATCTGCTGGGGCGACCGCAACCGTTCGGTCCTGGTCCGCGTCCCGCTGGGCTGGAGTGCGGGAGCCGGAGGCATGTCCTGTGATGCCAACCCGCTGGAGGAGCCCGCCGAAGTGGACACCGGGATGAAACAGACCGTCGAATTCCGCTGCCCGGACGGCTCTGCGGATCTCTACCTGCTGCTGGCGGGTCTGGCCGTCGCGGCCCGTCACGGCTTCGAAATGGACAACGGCGTGCAATACGCCCGGGACCGCTACGTGGACGTCAATATCTTCGATGAACGACATCGGGAGGTACTCTCGCGTCTGAGCCAACTTCCGGCCTCGTGCGAGGAGTCGGCACAAAGGCTGTCGGAGCAACGTGCGGTTTACGAGCGGAACGGAGTCTTTCCGCCGCGGCTTCTGGACGGGATCATCGCCCGTCTGGAGGGATTCCACGACGCAACGCTGCGCCGGGAGATCGCGGGTGACGAAGAGCGGATCCGGGAACTCGTCGAGACTTGGTTCCACTGCGGATAACCCCGCAAAGTACCTCAGCAGCGGGGAACCGGAGCCCATCCGGTCCGATCTCCATAGAGCATTCCTCACCCGGGATGCTCTTTTTCTTTGGTGAAAATTCGTATCTTTGTTTCGGGACCGTCACACCCCGCCCGACCGAAAACCCGAACCGCCATGAACCGATTCCTCCGACTGCTGCCGGTCATGCTGCTGCTGACCGGAACCTCGTGCCGGACCCGGATCCCCGAACCGGAGTGCCTTCTTCCGCGCCCGACATCCATCGAACACCAGCGGGGAGCCCTGCCGCTGAATTTTCCACTGCGGCTGAGCATCGAAGCCCCCGACACGACGGCCGCAACCCTGCGCCATTTCGTCCTTGCCTCCGGGCTTCCGGTCGAACCGGCTTCCCGGCCCGACGACACACCCTCCCGCTCTGCGGCCGACGAGCGTCCGGCTCTCCACCTCCATCTGGAGAATAACGCCGCACTGCCCGCATCGGAAGAGGGCTACCGGCTGACAATCACCCGACGCGGGATCGCGCTCCGCTCGCGGGGCGAAGCCGGACTCTTCTATGGCATCCAGACGCTGCTGCAACTCCACGATCGCTACGGAAAGCGTCTTCCGGCCTTGGAGATCACCGATGCCCCGCGCTTTTCGTACCGGGGTCTGCACCTGGATGTTTCGCGTCACTTTTTCGATGCGGCGTTCGTGAAGAAACAACTGCGGATGATGGCCACCCTGAAGCTGAACCGCCTCCACTGGCACCTGACCGACGGAGCGGGCTGGCGGGTGGCGATCGACCGTTATCCGGAACTGACCGGGCAGGCAGCCTGGCGCCACGGGGCAACCTGGCAGGCGTGGCGCGACGGCGGGGGCCGCTACTGCCGCCGCGAAGATCCGCAGGCTGCGGGCGGCTATTATACGAAGGCGGAGATCCGCGACGTGGTGGCCTTTGCCGACTCGCTGCACATCACCATCATCCCGGAGATTGAGTTCCCGGCCCACTCCGAGGAGGTACTGGCGGTCTACCCCGCCCTGTCGTGCAGCGGCGAGCCCTACACGACAGGCGACTTCTGCATCGGCAACGAGGCGACCTTTGAATTTCTGGAGAATGTCCTGACGGAGATTCTGGAACTCTTCCCCTCGACAATGATCCATATCGGAGGCGACGAGGCCTCGAAGACGGCGTGGGCCACCTGTCCGAAATGCCGGGCGCGGATGCAACGAGAGGGTCTGACATCGACCGACGAACTCCAAAGCTACGCCATCCGCCGCATCGGGCGCTTTCTGGCCGAACACGGCCGGCGGATGATCGGCTGGGACGAGATTCTCGACGGCGGACTGGCCCCCGATGCGGTGGTGATGTCGTGGCGGGGCGAGGAGGGAGGCCGGAAGGCGGCGGCCGCGGGTCACGACGTGGTGATGACCCCGGGCTCGCACTGCTACCTGGACGGCTACCAGGACAATCCGACCCGCGAACCGCAGGCCTTCTCGGGCTACCTGCCCCTGCGGAAGGTCTACTCGTACGATCCGGCCCCGACGGCGATGCCCGGTCGGGAGCACATCCTGGGCGTACAGGCGAACCTCTGGACGGAGTATATCCCCACCCCGGAACAGGCCGAATACATGCTCTACCCGCGTCTGTTCGCCTTGTCGGAGGTGGCGTGGAGCACGCCGGAGGGGAAGGAATACGCCGATTTTCACCGCCGGGCGCTGTGGCTGACGGAGCGGGCCCGGGCAGCAGGCTACCGGACCTTCGACCTGATGCACGAAGAGGGCGAGCGGCGCGAATCACTCACCCCAATCGACCACCTGGCCCGGGGCTGCCGGGTCGACTACGCCGCACCGTGGAGCGAGCGCTATGCAGCCGGCGGTGCCGGAGCCCTGACCGACGGCGTGCGGGGTTCGTGGAGCTACGGCACCTGCTGGCAGGGGTTTCTGGAGTGCGACGTCGACGTGACGCTCGACCTCGGGGAGGTCCGCCCGCTGCGGGAGGTGACGGCGGACTTCATCCAGTGGTATTCGGCCTGGATATGGCTTCCGCGGCGGGTCGAGATCTCGGTCTCGGACGACGGACGACAGTTCCGCACCCTGGCCACCCTCGGGAACGACTACCCGGAAGAGGCCGAACGTCCCGCCTACCGGGCCTTCGGCTGGCAGGGCAGCGACCACGGCCGCTACATCCGCTATCGGGCCCTGCACAACGGACGTCCGGGCGGCTGGCTCTTCACCGACGAGATCGTCGTGCACTGATCCCCGGGCCGGAGAGAGCCCCGAAAACAATGCGGGAGTCCGATTCCGATCGGGCTCCCGCATCACTTCGGATTCCATACCCCGCTACCGTCCGGTCACACGCATGTAACGGGCCAGCGACGTGCGATAGGCCGCACAGGCCGACGTAAGGTTGTCACGGCTCTCGGTATAGAGGGTTTCGGCATCGAGCAGATCGGTCAGCGGAGCGGTTCCGGCCTCGTAGAAGTTGCGGTTCTGCCGCAGGTTCTCCGTGGCGGAGGTCACCGAACGCCGGGCCAGCAGGATCTGGGCATAGGACTCCTGAACCTCACTCCAGGTCTTCTCGATCTCCACGGCCAGCATTTCGCGGGCCTGCAAACGATCGTTTTCGGCCTGCTGCTCCCGGATCCGGGCCTGCTTGAGGGCATGGGAGCCGCCCCACCATGCGGAGATCGGCACCGAGACCTGGGCGAAAACCAGTCCGTCATCGACATTCTTGTCCATCATGTTGTAGTAGAGGTACCCGGCCCCGACGCCGACCGTCGGCAGGTTCTTTCCGCGCTCCATGCGCTTCTGATACTTCTGTGCCTCAACGTTTTTTTCAGCCAACAGATACTCGGCCCGCCGGTCGAGCGCCTCCTCCACCGAGACATGCCAGACCGCCGGATCCTCGGGATCGACGAATGCCCCGGTTTCAATGTCGAAATCCGACCAGTCGACCCCGATGTGCTGAGCCAGGAGCATCTTCGAGACCTTGAGTCCGTTCTCGACCTTCAAGCGGGTGGAGGCAACCTCCTGCTGCCGCAATTCGACGCGCAACAGGTCGTTCGTCGTCACGAGTCCGGCCCGGACCGAGAGCTCCACCTGGCGATGGATCTCCGTCAACTGCCGGTCAACGGCATCGAGGGTTTCGAGATTCTCCTTCAGCGAAACGATCTGCCAATAGTAGGCATCGGTCTGCTCGCGGACCTCGGCTTCGGTCTTCCGCAGCTGAAGCTGCCCGACCTCCTCACCCAGACGGGCGAGCTTGTTCCCGTTCACGATCTTCAATCCTGCAAATACGGGCTGTATGGCCGTAACACTTCCGAAAGCCCCGCGCTTGACCATCGAAATGGGCAGGTTCATCGTTCCCAACTGGGGAATCGTCAACCCGAAGTCGGCCTGCACCAGTCCATGCTGGGCCTGGAACACGCCGCCCGATGCGGCAATCTGCGGGAAGTAGTTCGTAAAGGCCTCACGCCGGGTCTGGAGCGCAGCCTCCAGATCGAACCGGCTGTTCTGCAGCGTGCGGTTGTGCTCCACAGCGGCCTCACGGCACGCTTCGAGCGAGAAACTCCGGGCCTCGACCGGAAGAACGGGGAGCAGGGCCCCGATCAGAAACGGATATATGAACGATGTTTTCATCACTTGTAGATTTTGGAATAGAGAACCGGGAGAATCGTCACCACGAGGATCAGCGATCCGATGCCACCGGCAAAGATCGTCACACCGACCGGAGTCCAGAAGGTACTGCCTCCGAACATCATCGGCACGACACCTACGGCCGTTGTGGCCGTTGTGAGGAAGATGGGGACCATACGGCGTTTTCCGGCGTCGTAGGCGGCCAGACGCGCCGACCAGTGGCAGATCTTGCGCTTGTCCTCGGCATGCTGGTACATGAGGATGACGTTGCGCACGATCATGCCCAGCAGGGTGATGAATCCCAGCACGGAAGTCAGACCGATCGTGAAGTTGGCGATCCACAGGCCGATCATCGCACCGAACAGACAGAGCGACATGGCGGCCATGATGACCAGCGAGATGCCGAATTTGCGGAAGTTCGTGAGGATGAAGAAGAAGATGATGACGAGCGAGATCGTCAGGCCCGAGATGATGGGCGGCAGGGTCTCCATGTCGAACTCGCGGGCGCCTCCGATCTCCGTATCGACACCTGCGGGGATCTCCAGTTCGTTGTCGATGATCTCCTGAATCCGGGAGGTCATGCGCATGGCGTTCTCACCGCGCCGGAGGTCGGCCGAGACGGAGATGCAGCGCATTCCGTTCCGATGCACGATCCTGGACTCACTCCAACGGGGCTCGACCGAGGCGATCTGCCGCAACGGAACGCTCACCCCCGGGACCAGCGACGAAACATAGGTATCTCCGACATCGGAGAGCGAACGTTCTCCGGCACAGTTTTCATTCTTCAGCACAACAGGCACCTTGTAGTCTCCCTCCCAGACCGATCCCACGGCGACATCCCCGGCAGCCAGGGTCAGATTGGCGGCCGTCACCGTCCGGGTGACACCCAGCTGCGAGGCGGTCACGGGATCGAGCGTCACTTCGGCAATCACCCGCGGATCCTCGTAATCGGAGTGTACCCACTGCAACTCGGGCATCGGGCGCATGCGCTCCATCAGACGCTCGGCAACCACATGCAGCGAATCGAGATCGTCGCCATAGAAGCGGAATTCGAGCGAGGGCACGTTCTGATAGTCGAGTTGCTTGAACTTGACATAGGCTTCGGGGAAGCGGTCGGCCCACGTATCGGCGTAGTCGTCGAGAATGGCTTCGGTGGCTTCGACCGAGGCGGTATTGACGATGAACTGGGCGTAGTTCCTGCCGGCCATCTGCGGGGCGTAGCTCATCTGGAACCGGGGCGAGGCGCAGCCGACGAACGAGGTGACGGACTTCACGCGCTCATCCACACGCAAAAGACGATAGACCGAGTCTGCGACCGAGGCGGTCCGTTCGATCGGGGCATCGGGCCGGAGGTAGATCTCCACGGCGAACTGGTCGCGGTCGGCGAAGGGCACCATGCGGAACTTGAGCATCGGGACGATTGCCAGGGCGATGATCACCGAAGCGATTCCCATCGAGATGGTGAGCCAGCCGTGGCGGAAAGTCCAGGCCAGGACCCGGCGGTAGAGGTTCTGCACACGGTCCGTGAAGGCGACCTTCCCCTCCCGACGGGGCTGGATGGCGGGGATGATGAGCACCTCGAGGAAGGGGATCACCAGCACGGCCAGCAGGAGCGAGACCATCAGGTTGATGGTGATCGTCCAGGGGAAGAAGTTCAAGAAGTCGCGGAACATGCCCGTCATGGTGAAGAGCAGCGGGTAGAAGATCATGCAGATGCAGACCGTGGCCAACAGCAGCGAGGGGAAGAACTCGCGGGCACTTTCGACGGCGGCATACCAGCGCGAATGGCCGCGTCCGAGGTAGTCGAGATAACCGTCGATGACGACGATCGAGTTGTCGACGATCATGCCGAGGACGACGATCAGAGCGGCGAGGGTCACCGTGTTGAGAGGGATTCCGCAAACGTACATCATCCCGACGGAGATGAACGTCGACAGCGGAATGGTGATGGCGGCGACGAGGGCCGAACGGAACGGGAAGAGGAGCATCATCACGATGATGATGATGGCCATCGAGATGAAGAGGTCTCTCAGGAACGAGTGCACGGAGTCCCCGACGACCTTGGCCTGGTCGGCGATGCGCTCGACGGAGACATCTTCGGGAAGCACCTCCTCGATGAAGCGGTGCAGAACCTCATCGACCTCTTCGCCATATTCGACGATGTTGTTCCCGGCCTGCATCTCCATGGAGAGCAGAACACAGCGGTGCCCGTTGTTACGGATATAGCTGTCGGGATCGTCGTATTCGCGCACGACGCGGGCGACATCCTTCACCCGAAGGACATTCCCTTCGGGATCGGTCCAGATGATCTGCTCGGCAACCTCCTGCTCGCCGGCCAGCGACTGCGCGAGATGAATCGGGGTCTGGATCTCATTATTGTCCACCGAACCGCCCGTGGAGGTCAGTCCCTGGGCCGCAAGGGCCGTGGAGACGACCTTCTCGCCGATGCCGTAGGCCGCCAGCCGCTCCCGGTCGACATAGACCGAAATCTGCTCCTGCTGTACGCCGTAGGGGCGGATATTGGAGACCGATTCGATGCGGCGCAGGCGGTCGCTCAGATCATCCATGTACTCCTTGAGTTCACGGTAGGAGCGCGTATCGGACTCGAACGTAATGAGCAGCGCCGAGGTATCCCCGAAGTCGTCATTGGCCACCAGGGCGACGACTCCGGCGGGCAGCTGGGCCTTGAAGGATGTAAGTCCGTGCTTGATCTTCGACCAGACTTCGTCCTTGTTGTTGACGTTGTCGTTGAGCTCGACCATGACGTAGCACATGCCGTTCTGCGACGTGGAGGTGGTTTTGTGACGCTTGACCTCCTTGTAGGTCATCAGGAACTGTTCGAGGGGCTTTGCAAGCTGCTCCTCGACCTCTTCGGTCGTGGCTCCGGGATAGAGTCCCACGACTACCCCCTGCCGGATGGTATATTCCGGGAACTCCTGTTTGGGAATGTGCACCATGGCGTAGATTCCGAAGACAAACAGGCACGCCACGATAAGGAACGAAATGCGGAAATTCCGCATCGACCAGGCAATGATATTGTTCGAGGATTTCATCACAGCAAGACTTTGGAACCCTGACCGATTTTCTGCATGCCTTCCGTGACGATCCGGTCACCGGGTTTGATGCCGGATTCGATCACGATGCCGTTTTCGAAGAACCGTCCGGTTTCGACCCCGACCCTGACGACCGAGTCACCCTCGACACGCCAGACAAAGTGCCGTCCGTCACCGGTTTGCTGTACGGCACCCACGGGCAGGGCAATCTCCTCGATGGCCTCAGCCGGGACGACCGTCACGCGGCAGACCATTCCGGGCAACAGGCGTTCCCCGCGATTGGACAGGAGTGCCCGGACATCATAGGTATGGGCGGCGGGATTGGCCACGGCGCCCTTTTCGATCCGCGAGGCCAGGAAGAGCGAATCGCCCAGCGCCGGGACACGGATGCTCACCCGACAGTCGGAGGCCATGGCGGCAATCTCCTGTTCGGGGACCGAAAAGCGCACCTTGACGGATCCGATCTCCAGAAGCGTGAGGACGGGCATTCCGGGCAGAGCGGTTTCACCGACCGAAGCGCGTTTCTCGCCGACGACGCCATCGAAGGGGGCACAAAGCCGGCAATCGTTGAGATTTTTCTCGGCGATTCCAAAGGCGGATTCGGCCTGACGGAGTTTGGTCTGGGCCTCGACCCACTGGATTTCGGGCAGGCTCTCGGCATCATAGAGCTGTTGCAGACGCCGGCAGGCATCGGCGGCCTGTTTCAATGAGGCCTGTGCGGCCTCGAAGGTCTGGCGGGCCGATGTCGGGTCGAGTTCGGCGAGCAGATCGCCACGACGGACCCGGGCGCCCTCCTCGACATACATCCGGGTGATGGTTCCGGAGCCGGGGAAACTGAGGGCTGCGGCATTTTCTTCTTCGACGACACCGACATAGACGGAGGCATCGATGTCCGTCCGGGGCTCAACGACGAGGGTTCCGACCCGCAGGGGCCGGGATTCGGAAGAGGTGTTCCCGGAGGAGGAACAGCCGACAACGGACAGAAGTGCGGCTGCAAAACAAAGACGTTTCATATCGATGAGAAATTTCATTGGTTTCCGGTGCAAAGGAAGGCTTTTCGGGGGCAAAGGGAAAGACCGGAGCGTCGGATGAATTCGCCAAAAAGTTCGATTTCGTACTTTTCAACGAAAAAACAAAGATAAATTGCTATATTTGTCGCACAAACACCCCATTAAAATGAACGAAAAGGATATTTTGAGCGTTTCGCTCGCATCATTAATGAAAATGTACCCGCCACGGCCGTACGATCTCTACTATGAAGGCTGTATGCTGGGGCACAGGGACCAGCTGGATGGGGAAACAGCCCTGGATCTGTTCCGGTTTCCAACACGGATCAACGCCTTCGGAGTCGTATTTTGTTCTAAAGGTTCGGTAACGACGATTTCGAATCTGAAGCATTTCGTCATCAGGCCCCGCTCGATGTTCGTCTGTCCTCCGGGTACGATCGTGCAGGTGGAGTCGGAAGAGAATGCCGCGGTACACTTTATCTTATGCGAAGAGGAGTTCATCCAGCGGATGAACATCGACCTGAAACAGTTTCTGCATCTGTTCATGGCCGTACGGGAGACCCCGTGTCTGACGCTGAGCGACGAGGAGTGGGACGAGGTCAACCATTCGCTCGAAGAGCTCTTCAAGGAGGGCCGCAGCCAGCGCAAGGACCCGATCTCGATCGAAATCATGCGGCAGCTGTTCCGGACATCGGCCTACCGCCTGTGCCGGATCATCAACAGCCGCTTGACCCTCCAGGAGGAAGAGGCCGTGTCCCGGGACCGGAAGAGCGCCTATTTCAACGCCTTCATCGAGGAACTCTCGAAAAACTACATGCAGGAGCGTTCGGTGGGATTCTACGCCGAGCAGCTGCACCTGACTCCGAAATACCTGACGACACTCCTTCGCACGACCACCGGGCGCACGGCAACGGAATGGATCGATGAATACGTGGTGCTGGAGGCGAAAAATCTGCTGAAATATTCGACGATGAACATCCAGGAGATCGCCTACTACCTGAATTTCCCGAACCAGTCGTTTTTCGGGAAATACTTCAAGCAGCACACCGGAATGACCCCTTCGGCCTACCGATCAAGCAAATAGGCGGCAGTCCGGGATTTGCAGGCAAGGCTTCCGGAAGTCTCAGAAGCGTTTCGTATAGGCGTGACAATAGGGTTTCGTACCCTTCCGTTCGTAATAGTCCTGGTGATAGTCCTCCGCAGGCCAGAAGGTCGAGGCCGGAGTCACCCGCGTAACGACGCGATAGCCTTTGGATTGCAGTTCGGCAATGAGTTTCTCGGCGATGCGGCGCTGCTCGGGGGAGTTGTAGAAGATTTCGGAACGGTACTGGTCACCGATGTCGGGTCCCTGCCGATTGAGTTGCGTAGGGTCGTGAATCTCGAAGAAGAGCCGCGCCAGCTCCTCGTAGGATACCTGCCGGGGGTCGAAGGTCACACGCACGGCCTCGGCATGTCCGGTCCGATGGGAGCAGACCTGCTCATAGGTAGGGTTTTCGGTCTTTCCGCCGATGTATCCGGAGACCACGTCCCGCACCCCGGGGAGTTTCGAGAGCATATGCTCCACACCCCAGAAGCAGCCCCCGGCAAAGATAGCCGTATCGGTTTCAACCGGTTTTCCGCTGCGGGGTTCGGATTGGGAAGACTCGTCCGCGGCCGCCGGGATGAAATCCAGCGAGAGGGAGTTGACGCAATGGCGGACATTCCTGGGGGTCAGCCGCTCACCGAAGAATACGTGTCCGAGATGGCCGCCGCACCGTGCACAGGTGATTTCGGTTCTCCGGCCGTCGGCATCGGGCGAACGTTTCACGGCACCGGGGATCTCGTCATCGAAACTGGGCCATCCGCACCCGGCGTCGAACTTGTCGGCGGAGCGGTAAAGCGGAGCACCGCACTGGCGGCAGACATAGGTTCCGGGTTCCTGATGTTTGTAGAATCGGCCCGAGAAGGGCGCTTCGGTTCCCTTGTGGAGGATCACCCGTTTTTCTTCGTCATTCAAGGGTTTCATGGTTCGATTTTGCGGGCTTGCCCCGGTCCCGACCGCAACAAGCGTCATTAAACACACCAGAAGTTTCATACTGCACATCATACAAAAGGGACGCCATTCATGCAGATATAACGATTTTCGAGACATCGTAGTATGCGGATTCACGGTTTGGAAACCCCGCAAAGGTTCAGCAGCCCCCCTCAAGGCGCTTTTTGGGTCGGCAAAAAGCGCCGCAAAAACCGACCGGCACAATGAAAAAACCGGAAAGACGCGGCCTAACATTGGCGCCGGGCGACTATTCGCGGGT
>CALUIG010000041.1 GCA_944320625.1 uncultured Alistipes sp. | reverse complement strand
CGGATTACCGGCCGAATCTCCTCACTCAACAAATCCGCCGGAAGCCCCTGCTCCAATCCTTGCAATGCCCGGCCCAATGCCTTCCGGGCTGCCGTTAATGCTTCGTAGTGACGACTGTTCGAAACCACGGCATCCCCGTGATACAACCCCTCCGTATCCACCGCTCCCCGCAGCGCTTCACATAAGGTTTCGATACCTTCCCCCCGTTTGGCCGAAATACCGATCGTCCCCTCCGGTAGTCGAAACCCTTCCGGAGCCGCGTCCAATTTGTTGTAGACAGTCAATAACCGTTGGTCGGACCGCAATTCGAACCCCAACCCCGGTACCGCCGAATTACCTTGATCTTGTGCGTCGACAAGACGGATCACCACCTGCGCCCGGCGAATGCTTTCCATCGTCCGGTCAATCCCCATGCGCTCCAGCCGGTCGTCCGTCGTGCGGATCCCCGCCGTATCCAGAAACCGGAACAGCACTCCTCCGATATTGACCCGCTCTTCGATTACGTCGCGCGTCGTGCCGGCAATTTCGGAAACCATTGCCCGCTCTTCGTTCAACAACCGGTTCAGCAGCGTCGATTTCCCGACGTTCGGGGCCCCGACGATCGCTACGGCAACCCCCTCCTTGATCGCATTGCCCAGGGCAAAGGAGCCTCGCAGCCGGTCAATCTCCGCTCCGATCCGCTCCATCGTTTCACGCAACGCCTCTCGGTCCGCAAACTCCACATCCTCCTCCGAAAAGTCCAACTCCAGTTCCAACAGCGAGGTGAGATTCAGCAATTTGTCCCGAAGTCCCTCCAACTCCTCCGAATAACCTCCGCGCATCTGGTTCGACGCCAGGGCGTGCGCCGCCCGGGTCGATGACGCGATCAGATCGGCCACGGCTTCGGCCTGTGAAAGATCGAGTTTCCCGGCCAGGTAGGCCCGGATCGTGAACTCTCCGGGCTGGGCCATCCGCCCGCCTGCCGCGATCAACAGCCGGAGGATCTCCGAAACAATGTAGGAGGAACCATGACACGAAATTTCTGTGGAATCTTCTCCCGTATAGGAGTGGGGAGCCCGGAATACGGTCACGAGCACATCGTCCACTACGCGTTCGCCGTCCAGAATACGCCCGTAATGAACCGTATTCCCGGCGGCCGCGGTCAACGGTCTCCGCCCCCGAAATATCCGGTCGCAGAGTGGCAAGGCCTCTCCGCCGCTTATGCGGATCACGGCAAGGGCACCTCCCGGAGCCGTCGCCGGTGCGACGATGGTATCGTGGTCGGATCCCGTCATCGGCCTTCGATCCGGAGGCGCTGGCCGATCCGGAGTTTGTGGGCACTCTTGAGTTTGTTCCAGCGCATCAGCTGGGCCGTCGTGACCCGGTAGCGGCGGGCGATGGCACCCAGCGTGTCGCCCTTCTTGACCACGTAGATCGTCCCGCTGCGCTCCTGGCGCTTCTTGTCGATGTTCGCCGGATTGATGTACTCCTTGAGGTACATCGAGTCCTTGGACTGGATTTCAGTCTCGTGCGCGATGTATTGTGTGACATTGCGCTGCGGAATCACCAGCGTATAGGTTTTCGTGGTTGCCGGAATGATGTCGAGCTTGTACTGCGGATTGAGTTGGCGCAGCGTCTCCAGGGGCAGGTCGATCGTCGAGGAGATCTGATTCAGGTGCATCAGCCTGTTGATCCGCAGCGTATCCACCGACAGCGGGATCGGAGCCTCGGTGGGTTCGATTTCGTGGAGCTGGTGGTAGGCATAGGCATAGGTCGCTCCGATAAAGGCCGGGACATAGCCGCGGGTCTCGCGCGGCAGGTAGTCGTAAATCTCCCAGAAGGTCTTGCCGCCCGAACGGGCTATGGCCTTGTTGACATTGCCCGGACCGCAGTTGTAGGCGGCAATGGCCAGGGTCCAGTCGTTGTAGATCGAGTAGAGGTCCTTCAGGAAACGGCAGGCTGCCTGCGTGGCCCGATAGGGATCGCGGCGTTCGTCGACCAGCGAGTTGACCTCCAGTCCGTAGCTCTTGCCCGTCGTGGGCATGAACTGCCACAGACCCACGGCTCCCATCGGTGAGACGGCCGTAGGGGAGAGGGCCGATTCGATGATCGGCAGCGCCCGCAGTTCGACCGGCAGGCCTTCGCGGAGCAACTCCTCCTCGATGATCGGGAAGTAGTATTGTGACATGCCGAGAATCCGGCTGATCGTACCCGACCGCGGATCGATGTAGCGGTTGATGTAGTTTTTGACGATCGAATTGAAGGGGAGCTGGATCGGTGAGGCGAGATCCAGCAGACGCCGGGCATAGACCGAATCGGGGGTCTGGTCGGCCACAACCGTGGTATCCTCCAGCACGTAGTGCTTGAAGAAGGCGTCATAGGCATCCTGCCGTTGCCGCTCCTGCCATACGGCCAGCAGCGAATCGGCCTGTTCGGCCGTCAGGCCCAGGGTGATGTCGTTGACCGGCGGTTTCTCGGAAACGGAGGGGGCGGTTTCCACCTCCGTCACCGGGCTGACCGTGCGTACGGTGTCCCGGAGGCTTATGGCCTCCGTCTGTTCGGTGCGGTTTTTCTTGTCGCGTTTTTTCTTGCGGGGGCTGCGGTCGAGGGCCGCGGCCGGAAGGGCGACGGCGAGCAGCAGCACGCATATCAGGAGTCTCTTCATCGTCTAAAAGTTGAGGCTGAGGTTGAACCCGAAGACCGGGCGGTTCCCCTGCAGCGTCGGAACATAGGTGTAGTTGACAAGCGGTTCGAGATTCATCGTGAGATCGTCCGAGATGTCGTAGTCCTTCAGATGGGCATCGACATGGGCATCGATGATCTGCAGCACGTACAGAGCACCCGTGAGGATGATACACAGGTCCCGGTTGCGTCGGTAGTTGTCCCTCAGATTCTTGATGAAATCCGACGAGTAGCGGCCCCGGAATTCGTCCGTCGGTCCGTTGGGGTAGTTGTCCGGATTCTGTTCATAGTCGGCCAGCAGCGAGTAGGCCTTCTTGAAGCGCTGGAAACCGCGGTTGTTCCAGTCGATGCAGTAGATCATCGAGGCAAAGCCGCCGACGACGAACGGAACCTTCCAGTAGCTTCGGTTGTAGATCTGTCCGGCGCCCGGGAAGATACAGGCCAGCGTGGTGGCCTTCTTGACGTTCGAAACGTCGTTGGTCTTGTAGTTCACGGCCGCATCGCCGATGAAGTAGACGTATGAGGCGATCGTGATCCCGAGGTAGATCTGCCGGCGTGTGTTGCTGCGGATCATCTTCGTCTGCAGGGCGTCGAGTTCGGGTGTACGCGAGAGGCTGATGTTCGTGTAGGAGTTATACTGTCGGCGGAGGGGGGTATAGGTTTTGTTTTCGTGGATGTAGAGTCCCAGTCCGGTTCCGACCAGTCCGTAGAGAATCGGGAGTTTCCAGTACTGTTTGTTGTAGATCTGTCCGTAACCGGGCAGGACGGTCGAGATCCAGCACACCTTCGAAAGCGACATCGAATCGCTCATGAACCACCCCTCCTTCCGGATTTTGCGTTTGGTGGTGGTGTCGATTCCCTGGAGTGCGGCGTTGTAGCGGGCCAGGGCGATGGAGTCGAGCCGGTGCAGGTCGTCGGTGCGCAGGGCGGTGACGGCCGCCGAGTCGGCCGCATAGTCGATACACTGGATCGAATCGATCCGCAGGGCGAGTTCTGCGAAGCGGATCGAGTCGCGTTTGGCGCGCAGCGAGTCCGGTTTCTGGAACATGCCGCCCCGCACGATGCTGCGGGCACTGCGGGGAAGCTGGGCTTCGGCGGCGTGCATGCCCAGCACGCAGACCGCGAGAAGCAGCAGGAGAAACCGGATTTTTATCATGGGATCGGAGCGTTAGAGGGCGTTCAGGAGCGGTTTGCGAATCGTTCGATGAATTGTTCGATGTCCCGGTCGTCGCCGAAGCCGATGACGATCTTGCCGCCGCCGTTCTTCGAACGTTTGATCGAGATGTCCTCCGAGAAGACGCTTTCGAGCTGTTCGACCAGCCGCGAATAGCTTTCGGGATACTCTTCGTCCTCGGCTTGCCGCTCCTCCCGGGCGGGGGCTTCGGCAAGTGCGCGTACGAGCTCCTCGACCTGCCGCACCGACAGGGCCTTCTTGATGCAGCGTTTCAGCACGCGCAGCTGCTGTTCGGCCGGAGCTCCGGCGATGGCCTTGGCGTGTCCCATCGAGATCAGCCCCTCCTTCAGGGCGAACTGTACCTCGTCGGGGAGTTTGAGCAGCCGCAGGTAGTTCGAGATCGACGAGCGTTTTTTACCGACCTTCTCCGAGAGGGCATCCTGCGTGAGGTGGCACTCGTCGATGAGCCGTTGCAGCCCCAGTGCGATTTCGATGGCGTTGAGGTCCTGCCGCTGGATGTTCTCCACGAGGGCCATGGCATGCAGGTTCTCGTCGTCGACCTCGCGGATATAGGCCGGGAGGGTCTTCAGGTCGGCGCGCTGGGCCGCCCGCCAGCGGCGTTCACCGCTGATGATGATGTATTTCCCGTCGTCGGATCTCTTTACCGTGACGGGCTGGATGACTCCCAGCTGGCGGATCGAATCGGCCAGTTCGTCGAGGGCCTCCTCGTCGAACCGTGTCCGCGGTTGCGTGGGGTTGGGGACGATGTCGGCGATCTCGATCTCGGCCATCCGGCTCATCGGCTTGACTTTCACGTCGATGGACTCGGTGCCGAAAATCGCGTCGAGCCCCCGGCCTAATCCCTTCTGTGGTTTCATGGTTGTTCTTCTTATTTATATGGTGCCGGGCGGCGGGGCAGGGCCCTCCGTCCGGGAGTGTGTCAGTTTCGTTTCCTGCGGTTGCGCTTCAAAAATTCGCGGGCCAGGTTCAGGTAGTTCTCCGATCCCACGGCTCCGGCATCGTAGAGCATGACGGGTTTCCCGTGCGAGGGGGCTTCACCCAAACGGATGTTGCGCTGGATTATTGTGTCGTAGGCCAGATCCCCGAAGTGTTCGCGGACCTCGGTGACGACCTGGTTGTTGAGTCGGTTGCGCATGTACATGGTCAGGAGGAACCCCTCGATGTCGAGGGCGGGGTTGAGGCTCGACTTGACCTTGCGGATCGTATTGAGCAGTTTGGAGAGTCCTTCGAGGGCGAGGTACTCGCACTGTACGGGAATGAGCACCGTGTCGGCTGCGGTGAGGATGTTGACCGTGGTGTATCCCAGCGAGGGGGAGCAGTCGATGAAGATGTAGTCGAAGCGCTCGCGCACGGCATCGACGATGCGTTTCATGACGAAGTGTGCGTTCTCCATCTTCGGCAGTTCGGTGTCGGCGGCCACCAGGTCGATCGACGAGGGCAGTATCCAGAGGTTCTTCACGTCGGGGCTGCGGAGAATCACCTCGTCGGGCTGTTTCTCTCCGGCGAGGCATTCGTATATGCCTTCAAGGTTGATGTCAAAGCCCAGTCCCGAGGTGGCGTTGGCCTGCGGATCGGCATCCAGCAGCAGCACTTTCTTGCCCAGCAGGGCCAGTGATGCCGCCAGATTGATGGCCGTGGTGGTCTTTCCCACGCCGCCCTTCTGGTTGGCTAAAGCGATTACCTTTCCCATTTTTCAGATTCGGTTTGTAAGCAGACAAATTTACGCAAATAATATGGCCCGTGCAAATCCGGGGCGGAGCTTTTCGTAAAATGACCCCTGCAAGGGGGTGTGGCGCCGACCCCGGCCATCGGGGTAAGAATTTCGGGCCGCCGGAGGGGCTTAACCGAATTTTTCGTATCTTTGGGGGCGCTTCCGGCCCCGGATTCGCAGAGTATGTCCCGGGGTTTGAAGCATTTGTAACCCCGAAAATGCCCTCCGGCAACTGTTATGAGCGAAAAAAACGAAAAGACTGAAATCCACACGACGGAGCCCGTACGGGAAGGCCCTGCCGGAAACGATGCGACCGCGGCGAACCCCGGTCTGTCGAAAAACCGTTTCCCGACCGTCGGGGACCTGCTGGCCCTGTTGGGCATTGCCTTCGTATCCCAGGTGGTCGTCGGCATCCTCGGACGGCTGTTCCTCTTGGGAACCGATCCCGCGGCGATGGATCCGAATGCCACGGGACGGATGATGGCCATCTTCTATTTCGTCTCGATGAGCGTGACGCTGGCCGGTGTCCTCTATTACCGCCGTGCGCGCGGGGGCCGCGGCTCCTGGGCCCGTTTCTCGCTCCGGGGACTCAATCCGACGCTGCTCTTGTGGAGTTTCGTGCTGATCTTTGCCGTCGGCATCGTGCTCGAACCCCTGCTGCGGGTCTTGCCCGACCTCTCGCTCAATATCGGACGCGGATCCTGGACCATTCTTTCGCTGGTGGTCTTTGCCCCGGTGTTCGAGGAGCTGCTCTGCCGGGGCGTGGTGCTCGGAAGCCTGCGCAACCGTTACGGTGTCACCGTTGCCTGGTTCGGTTCGGCGCTCTTCTTCGGCATCCTGCACATATACCCCGTACAGGTCGTCAGTGCGACGGTCGTCGGACTGATCCTCGGCTATGTCTACCTGGCCACCGATTCGCTCTGGTCGGCCATGATCCTCCATGCCCTGAACAATGCGGCGGCCTACCTGCTCATGGTGATGGTTGCCACTCCCGAGAACGGCCATGACAGCGCCCTGTTGATCGATCTGGTGTCGAGCCGAACCCTCTACATCCTGATCTATGCCTGCGCCCTGGCCCTGTCGGCCGTGTCGGGCTGGATGATGGTCCGCACGCTCCACCGCATGAAAAAGGCCGAGAAAAATCCCTCCCGGGCGTAATATTCCGACCGCAAAGTGCGTTACTTACGAGTAAAAAACCTATCTTTGCCCTTCGGATGATGAATTGGCGAGCGAAAATAGCGGTCGCGGCGGGCGTGCTGCTGCTGGCGGGTTGCCGGGAGTTGCCCCGTTACTTTGCCAGCGATACGACGATCGCCCGGGCCGGCGGCAAGGAGCTGCGCATGGGAGACGTCCGTTCGGTTGTACCGCAGGGCCTCTCGGGTGAGGACAGTGCGGCCTTCATGAAGCGCTATGTCGACCGCTGGATCATCAAGCAGCTCAAGCTGGAGGAGGCCGAAACGATCTTCTCCTCGTCGGCGGGCGATATTGACCGGATGGTCGAGGAGTACCGGCAGGCGCTGCTGATCCGCGAACTGGATCAGCACTATGTCGACCGCTCGATCGACACGCTTTTCACCGACGACGAGATTGCCGCCTACTACAACGCCCACAAGGCCGATTTCAAGCTCGACCGCACGATTGTCAAGGGACGGATCGTACAGTTCGGGGCGGGATACCGGCAGGCCGCGAAGCTCAAGACGCTGATGGCCTCGAAATCGGAGGCCCAGCAGCAGGATTTCCGGGACATCTGCGAGAAGAGCAACTTCCCGGTCAGCGATTTCCGGGAGCATTGGATCGACTTTTCCGAGTTCCTGAGCTACCTGCCGACCCTGCGGTCGCAGAATTACGATCCGGTCCTGGCGTCGACGGCCGTGCAGGAGATGCGCGACAGCTATTCGCGCTACTACTTCCAGATCGAGGCCGTGATGCGCGAGGGCGAACCGATCCCGCTCGAACGCCTGCGCGGAACCATCCGCCGCATCCTCTTCAATCAGCGCAAGGGCGAGATCATCCGCCTCCACGAGGAGGAGCTGCTCCGCCGGGCCGAGGAGGAGGGCGACGTGAAACTTTTCGGTGCGATGCAGGAGTTGCGCACCGGGGAGATGCCGGCCGGGACAACGAACGAAGCAAAACGATAAAAGAAACCGATACAAGATGTTGAAAAAAGGGATATTGGCCGTGGCTCTGGCGCTGCTTTTCGCAGGCGTCACGGCTCAGAAACGGCAGGTGATGCTCGACAAGGTGGTGGCCGTGGTGGGCTCCTCGTCGATCCTCTACTCCGAGGTGGACGAATATGCCCGCCAGCTGGTCGAACAGCGCCGGCAGGAGGGCTATACGTCGGATCGTGACCCGATGAACGAGGCGCTCGAAGCGCTTCTGACCCAGAAACTCCTCTACAACCAGGCACAGATCGACTCCGTCACGATCAACGATGCGGACATCATGTCGCGTGTCGAGGAGCAGGTGCAGCAGATGGTCGACATGGAGGGTTCGATCCCGGCCCTGGAGGCCAAACACCACATGCCGATCTTCAACATCCGCGAGATCATGCGCCAGCGCTACGAGGAGCAGGCCTATGCCCAGTCGATGCAGAGCGAGGTGGTGAACAAGGTCTCGGTGATTCCGGGCGAGGTGGAGCGCTTCTACAAGTCGATCTCGAAGGACAGCCTGCCGACGATCGCCGACCAGTATGTCTATGCGCAGATCACCAAGTTCCCCAAGTCGATGACCGCGGCCAAGCAGCGCACCCGCGAACGGCTGCTGGACATGCGCGAGCGGGTCATCACCGGTGCCGCGAAGTTCGAGAACCTGGCCCGCATGTACTCGCAGGACGGAACGGCGATGCAGGGCGGTGAGATGGATCCTTCGCCGCTGGCAAGTCTCGATCCGTCGTTCGCCGCGGCCCTCGAAAACCTCAAGCCGGGACAGATCTCCGAGGTCGTGGAGTCGCAGTTCGGATTCCACATCATTCAGCTGCTGGACAAGCGCGGGCAGCTCTACCACTTCCGTCACATCCTGTTGCGTCCGGTCTATACGTCGGAGGAGCTGGGCGAGTCGCTCAACCTGCTGGACAGCATCGCCGATCTGATCCACAAGGATTCGATTACCTTCGAGAAGGCGGCCCTGAAGTATTCGGACGATGCCTCGTCGAAGATGAACGGCGGCGTGGTCTCGAACCACGACATTCTGGAACGTTTCAATGCCTTCGACGCGAAACTTACCGTCACGAAGTTCCTCAAGGAGGATTTCGGACGTTTCAAGAGTCTGGACGACTACAACGCCCTGCGGCGTCTGAAGCCGGGCGAGGTCTCGGACGCCTATCTCACGGAGGATATGCTCGGCAACCAGATGGGCAAGATCGTCAAACTGGTGGAGGTGATCCCCACGCATACGGCCTCGCTCAACGAAGACTACCTGCGGCTCGAGGAGATGGCCCTGCAGGACAAGCAGGAGAGGGCCTTCAAGGAGTGGCTCTCGAAGAAGATCGACGCCATGTACGTCTACATCATTCCGGAGTTCCGCGACGGGGCGTTCGAGAACAAACACTGGGTGAAGTAGCTCCGTGCGCAGGTTCGTCTCCATACTGGTCGTGGTCCTGGCCGTCGTTGGCGTGACGGCGCGCAGCGGCATGCAGTCTCCGGAGCAGCCTGAGGGCGAGAAGAAACTCATCGACCTGAAGTCGGATCTGATGGGACCGGTCGCTCCGGGCGATTCGGTGGTCTTCCTGGTGAGGAACTTCGCCGCACAGCACAACGGGGCGGTGATCACGTGCGACTCGGCGGTGCGCTATTCGGACATGCGCATCGAGTTTTTCGGCAACGTGCTCATCAACAAGAATACGACCTACATCTATGGCGACCGGGCCGAGTACGACGGGAATCTGAACGAGGCCCGGGTCTATTCGGACATTGTGAAGGTCGTCGACGGCGACGCCACGCTCTATACCTACCGGTTCCTCTTCAATACGAAGACCAACGTGGGCGAATTTGCCGACGGAGGAATACTGACCAACCGCGAGAATCTGCTCGAGGCGGTCCGCGGCTATTACTATGCCGATACGAAGGAGCTGGTGGCGGTCGAGCGGGTGGAGATGCGCAACGACGAATATGAACTCAAGGGCGATTCGGTGGTCTACGACATGACCACGGACAATGCCTATTTCTTCGAAAATACGAACATCTGGAACCGTGACGGCGACTACCTCTATGCCGACCGGGGTTCCTACGAGAAGGCCGATACGCTCTATATCATCACGCGAAACGGTTATATCCTGACCGAAAAACAGGAGATCTGGAGCGACAGTCTCGACTACTACCGGATGAAGGAGCATGTGATCCTGCGCCGGGATCTGCAACTCGACGATACCGAACACAAGGTGATCGGCTTCGGGGATTACGGCGAGTACTGGAAGGATCCGGGCAATGCGTTCCTCACGCGTCGTCCTGCGGTGGTCAGCTATGACCTTTCGCAGGGGGATTCCCTCTTCATGCGGGCCGATTCGATCTACCTCTTCACGATCAACGAAAATGCCGAACGGCGGGCTGCCGAGGCGGCCCGTGCCGATTCGCTGGCCCGGGTTGATTCGCTGGCCCGTATTGCGGCCGACTCCCTGGCCCTGGCTGCGGCGGCCGATTCGCTGATGACGGGCGGGGCAGGTGTGCCGGACGGACAGCGTGCGGGCGATTCACGGACTCCGCACCGAGGAATGCCTCTCGATTCGCTGAAGCCATCGCTTCCGACCGCTTCGGGGGAGGGAGCCCAGGTGGATCCCGGACTGCGCGACTCGCTGGGAAGTCCGGTTTCCGCCGATTCACCGGAGAGGGCCTGGACGGAGGAGGATTCCCCGACGGCCGATTCGCTGGCGACGCCTGTGAATCCGTTGGACACGCTGGTCGGGGATGCGCGGAAGGCCTACCTCAAGGAGCAGGAACGCAAGGCCCGGGCCGCGGAGAAGGCCGCCAAGGCCGAAGCCAAGAAGAAACTGCTTGCCGAGATTGCGGCCAAACGGCAGGAAAAGACCACGGCCAAACTCCTGGCCCTGAAGGAGCGCGAGGAGCAGCGGCTGGCAGCCCGCCGGGTGAAACTCGAATCGAAACTCCGGGCGCGGCAGCTTCGGGCGGCCCGCAAGGGGAAGACACGGCCGATCGATCCGGAGGATCTGGCAGCCCTTGCCGAACTTCAGGAACAGATCGACCGCAATATCCAGGAGCAGGATTCGCTGATGCGGCTGATGGCCGATTCGCTGGTCGCCGCGGATACGCTGAAGCACGTGGCGCCGGCCGATACGCTGGATTCACTGGCCGTTCCGGCGGATTCGATCTACCGCTTGATGAAGGGATTCCGTGACGTGCGGATCTACCGTTCGGATTTCCAGGCTGTATGCGATTCGATGACGTCGATCAGTACCGACTCGACGATCCATCTCTATATCGATCCCGTGATGTGGAACGAGGCGAACCAGATCACCTCGGACGTCGTGGACATCTATACGGCCAACCAGCAGATCACCCATGCGGAGTTCGTGGGAAGCCCGATGATGGTCGCACAACTCGATACGGCACACTATAACCAGGTGGCGGGCAAGCAGATGACGGCCTGGTTCCGGGACAACGAGATCTACCGTGACGACGTGAACGGCAATGCCCAGACGATCTACTACATGCAGGATGGCGAACCGCCCCAGATCACGGGTGTGGGAATCATCGAAAGCGGGGATGCGTCGTTCTTCATCGAAAAGAAGCAGATCGTGACGATCGTCTACCGGAAGGATCCCGTCTGGAACATCTATCCGCTGGAGAAGATCCCGGTCGATCAGGAACTCTTCCTGAAGGGCTTCAAGTGGGAGGGTGAGCGGCGCCCTGCGCAGCGGGATGTCTTCGAACGTACGATCCGCCCTTCGCAGCGGAAGGCAAAGTCGCAACTGCCTCATCCGTCGTTCCCGCTGCAGCGGGCCCTGGAGGAGCACAAGAAACGCTTCATCGAGGAGCGCCGCTGGACGGACCGCAACGATCTGGTCGATCCGGCTACCGTCGAGTGGATGCACTCTTTGGGCTTCGAGGTGGGGCAGCCGCGTGAGTCGGGTCCGGAACTCTGAGTCCGGGACGATCCCCGTAAATAACCATTCTGTTCACTTTTTTTCGAACCATGCCTGCGGACAATCGATCGGAACTTTTCCCGGTGGTCGACCTCTCGGGACGGGTCGTCGGGAGTGCCACGCGCGGCGAGTGCCACAACGGCTCGATGTTGCTGCACCCGGTGGTACATCTTCACGTCTTCAATTCCCGCGGGGAACTCTTCCTGCAGCGGCGCCCTTTGTGGAAGGATATTCAGCCCGGACGCTGGGATACGGCCGTCGGAGGCCACGTGGATTTCGGCGAAACGGTCGGGGAGGCCCTGCGGCGCGAGGTGCGCGAGGAGTTGGGGATCGTGGACTTCGATCCCGAAGCCGTGGCCGTCTATCCCTTCCGTTCGGAACGGGAATACGAACTGGTCCATGTCTACCGCACGTGCTACGACGGGGAGATCCGCCCGAGCGACGAACTCGACGGCGGACGCTTCTGGTCGCCGGAGGAGATTCGCGGAGAGCTCGAAAAAGGGGTTTTTACCCCCAATTTCGAGGGCGAAGTGGGACTGGTGCTGAAATAGACTGTCTCCGGCCCGGAAATTGCGTGGTCCGGGCGTATGCAAGCACTTCTGAAACGTTGGACGCATGCCCTGCTCGAATGGCTGGGTGTCACGTCGTCTTCCAGCGACACGCTGGATCGCTGGGTCGCTCTTCTGCTCGTTCTGCTGGCGGCCGCCCTGCTCGATCTGTTTCTGCAACTGGTTGTCGTGCGCGGCATCCGGCGGCTGGTCGAGCATACCCGCGTGAAGTGGGACGACAAGCTCTTCAGCGTGTCGGTGCTCAACCGCTCGTGCCATGTCCTGATTGCCATCCTGCTGACGATTGTCCTCCCGATGATCTTTGACGAGGGTTCCGTGGTGCAGATCGTCGTGTTGCGGATCACCCAGATCGGGATTGTCTTGACCTTCATGCGGCTGATCAATGCCCTGCTGTGTGCGGCGTTCCACATCGTCTCGCTGCGTCCTTCGTGGCAGAACAAACCCATCAAGGGCTTGCGTCAGACGGCCCAGGGCATCGCTTCGCTGATCGCCGCGATCCTGATCATTGCCATCCTGATCGACAAGTCACCCGTCAAGCTGCTGACCGGTCTGGGGGCTTCGGCAGCGGTGCTGATGCTGATCTTCCGCGACAGCATCATGGGATTCGTCTCGGGAATCCAGCTCTCGGCGAACAACATGCTGCAGGTCGGCGACTGGATTTCGGTCCCGAAGTACGGGGCGGACGGTACGGTCGAGGAGGTGTCGCTCACGACCGTGAAGATCCGCAACTGGGACAATACGCTGGCCATGCTGCCTCCCTACCTGTTGACGACCGACTCCTTTACGAACTGGCACGCCATGCAGCTCTCGGGCGGACGGCGCGTCATGCGGTCGGTGTCGATTGACATGACCAGCGTCCACTTCTGCACGCCGGAGATGTTGGCCCGTTTCCGCCGCATCGATCTGCTGCGCGACTACATCGACCGGACCGAGCAGCGCATCGAGGCCTACAACGCAGCCCACGGCATCGCTCCCGGCGAGCGGAAGATCAATGGCCTGCATCAGACCAATCTGGGGGTATTCCGCGCCTATCTGGTGCGTTATCTGGAACAGGAGGTTCCGGTGAACAGGTCCATGACGTTGATGGTCCGCCAGTTGCAACCTACGGAGACGGGAATTCCGATGCAGCTTTACTTCTTTACCAATACGGTGGTGTGGGAGGAGTACGAAGGGATTCAGTCGGATGTGTTCGATCACGTGTTGGCGGCAATCCCCGAGTTCGGACTGCGGGTATTCCAGAATCCGGCCGGTTCGGATGTCGCGGCGTTGGGCGATTTTTTCCAGGATGATTCGCCTGCCGCTTCTGTCGCCGTTGCCGGACCGCCTGCCGTTTCCGTTACCGGGTCCTCTTCCGCTCCGGATGCGACTGAAACGTCCTCATCAGGGAGTGATGCCCCTGCTGAGGACTCTGTTTCTTCCGGTGCTGCGCCGGCCGGTTCCGTACCCTCGGGAAGACCTCTCCCGGAGCCTCCGAAGACTACAACGTGAGCATCAGCAGCACCTGGATGATGATCACGCGCAGGAACATGCAGACCGGGTAGACCGTAGCGTAGGAGACCGAGGGGTTGTCGCCCTCGATGGTATCGTTGGCGTAGTTCAGGGCCATGGGGTTGGCCATGCTGCCGCAGAGCAGGCCCGAGACGGATCCGAAGTCGACCTTCAGCACGCGCAGGGCGAACAATCCCACCAGTACTACCGGAACGAATGTCAGGGCGAATCCGGCTCCGAGCCAGAGGATTCCCTCGGGACGCATGACCGTCTCGAAGAAGTGCTGTCCGGCATCGAGTCCCAGGCAGGCGAGGTACATCGAAAGTCCCAGGGCGCGCAGCATGAGATTGGCACTTTGGGTGGTATAGGTGATCATGTGCAGCCGCGGTCCGAACGTCCCGATCAGAATGCCGACGATGATCGGGCCTCCGGCGAGTCCGAGTTTGACGGGGATCGAGATTCCGGGAATCGAGACCGGGATGCTGCCGAGTGTGAGTCCGAGGATCAGTCCGATGAAGACCGAAATGAGGTTGGGTTCGTTGAGGCTCTTGACGGCGTTTCCGAGGATCTTCTCCACGTTGCGGATCGCCTGGGCCTCGCCCACGACGGTCAACCGGTCGCCCAGTTGCAGGCGCAGGTCGGGGGTGGCCAGCAGTTGTACGCCCGAGCGGTAGACGCGGCTGATGTTGATGCCGTAGTTGTTGCGCAGGCGCAGCTGGGCGAGTTTCTTGCCGTTGATTTCGGGGCGGGTCACAAGGATGCGCTGCGAAATGAGCTGGCTGTCGACGGCGTTCCAGTCGATATTCTCCCGGTTCCAGTCCTTCTGTTCCTGTTCCCCGAAGATCATCCCGAGGGCCTGGGCCTCGCCCGGGGTGGTGATTACCAGGATCACGTCGTCCTGCTGGAGTGTCTTGTCCGAGGTGGGAATCGAGACCTGTCCGTTGCGCCAGAGACGCGAGATGACGAAATGGTGGTGGCTTTGGACGGCGATGTCGTGCACGCTCCGGCCGAAGAGCGCGGGATTGGTGATGTGGTAGCTGGCGATGAAGACGTTTTTGCGGTGCTCGGCATCGGGCCCGGGGAGGTCCGAGGGCCGGACGAAGAGTTTGCGCAGCAGGGCGATGGCCAGGATCACGCCCACGACGCCCAGAGGATAGGTTACGGCGCAGCTCAACGCTGCGCCGCTGTCATCCAGCCCCAACTGCTTGAGAACCTGCTGGGCGGCACCCAGGGCCGGGGTATTGGTCGTGGCGCCGCACAGGATGCCCGACATGTCGGACATCCGGATCCCGAAGGCGTAGCTCATGGCGGCAGCGAGGAGCGTGCCGAGGATCACCAGCCCGATGGCCGGGGAGAGCAGGCGCAGACCGTCGGCCCGCATCGAACTGAAGAATCCGGGACCGACCTGCAGGCCCAGGGCGTAGACGAAGATGATGAGTCCGAAACTTTCGGCATAGGTCAGCATCGCCGGGTCAAGCCTGAGCCCGAAATGCCCGGCGAGAATGCCGGCGAAGAAGATGAAGGCCGTGCCGAGCGAGATGCCGAAGAAGCGGATCTTCCCCAGCCCGATCCCGACCGAGGAGATCAGCGAAATCACCACAACGGCCTGCAGGGCCGAGGGTTCGAGAATCAGGTCTTTGAGCCATTCCATCTTCGAAGCGGACTTTGAGGTGTGGATTTGCAGTTAGAACGGTGCAAAAGTAGGTCAAATTTTCCGGATTGCCGCGGTTTTCGGGATGAAAAGTGCGGCTCCGGGCATATTCAGAGCAACAGTCGCCGCAGGGCCTCGACATCCGCGGCGAAATGCCCGGGATGGGCGGCCTCCAATTCGCCGGGGGCGGCGTATCCCCAGCCTGCGGCTACCGAGTCGAGCCCTGCGGCGGCAGCTCCTTCGATGTCGTAGCGGCGGTCGCCGATCATCACGGCCTCTTCGGGGTCGATTCCCAGTTGCGTGAGGGCGTGGCGGATCACCTCGACCTTGGTGGTACGTGCCCCGTCGAGCGTACTCCCGGCGATGAGGCGGAAGTGGCGGGCGATGTCGAAATGCTCGGCGATCCGGAGGGCGAAGGGCTCGGGTTTCGACGTGGCCATGACGTTCACACATCCGGCTGCGGCGGTGTCGGCCAGCAGCTCCGGGATGCCCGGGTAGAGTTCATTCTCGAAGATCCCCTTCGGGACAAAGTATTCGCGCATCTTGGCGATTGCCGTGGCCGTATCGGCTTCGTTCATGCCGTAGCGGTCGCGGAACGAGTCGGCCAGCGGTGGCCCGATGAAGGGGCAGAGTTCGCGGCGGTCCGCCACCTCGATGCCGAAGTGGCGCAAGGCATACTCCACCGAGCGGGTAATTCCCTCCATGGGGTCGGTCAGCGTGCCGTCGAGGTCGAAAAAGAGGTATTTGCGGAGCATGGGCAAAGGGAAAGGGGGTTCTTGTCGGCAAAGGTATAAAAAATGTCCGGTTCCCACGAGGTATCCGGACGCTTCTCGGTTGGAGCGGGCTGCCGGGAGTGCGGATGATCGGGCTACCGGACATTCGGGCGTTCGACAGCCCCACTCCCTTTCGCTCCTTCCCGGCCTGCACCCTCTCTTCCGGCTTCTCCCGGCTCCTC
>CALUIG010000040.1 GCA_944320625.1 uncultured Alistipes sp. | reverse complement strand
TGCGGTCCTGCGCCCGGCTCAGAAGGGATACCCGATGGCGAGGTGGAATCCCAATCCGTTCTTGAAACTGGAGATGTTGTAATACCCCCGTTTGTCGGGGTTCGGATAAGGGGTGTGAATCCCGATACCCAAATCGGCGCGGATGACCAGGTAACTGATGTCGTAACGCAGTCCGAATCCGGTTCCGAGTGCGATCTCCTCGAACAGTCCTTTCCATTTCAGTTCGGCTCCCGGACGTTTGGGGTCGTTTTTCAGCAGCCAGACATTCCCGGCGTCGAGGAATACGGCACCGTTCAACCGCCCCATGATTCCAAACCGGTATTCGATATTGGCTTCGAGTTTGAAGTCTCCGGTCTGGTCGAGGTATCCGTCGCTGTCGTCGGCGGGCGGGCGATAGCTGCCGGGGCCGAGCGAGCGGACGGTGAAGGCCCGGATGCTGTTGGCACCTCCGATGTAGAACTGTTCGCTGTAAGGCATTACCTCGGAGTTTCCGTAGGCGTATCCCACCCCGACAAGGAATCGGGTTGCGAGCCAGTTGTTGCGGCGTCCGATCCGGTGGTAGAATTTCACTTCGCTGACCTCCTTGACGAATTGCGAGAACTGGTTCCCGAAGAGGTGTTGCGGCTGTCGTTCTCCGCAGGTCCGGAGGATTCCGGCGAGGAGATTTCCTGCGGACGTCAGGTTGTTTTGCCAGTAAAAACGGCGATTTCCGGAGTCTCCGTAAGTTTTGTCGAAGGTGTAGGTGTAGTTGATCGAAGGGACGAACTGGTTCCGGAAACTCATGGCGATGGAGGGGTTCTCCTCCATGGTCTGATCGAAACTTGCGGTGGTATGGAGCAGACGGTTGTAGGTGAGTTTGAAGACCGTAAGAGCATGGCGGCTGTATGGCGAGGACTGGAATTCGTATCCGGCCGAGGCACTGAAGGCGATCAGGTGGAAGAAGCGGGGCCGGTTCATCAGATCGACTCCGGCCTGGAACGAGGTGCTGCCGGGGTAGTGGAGCCTCCGGACCCATTTCTGCGGTAACAGCAGCCGCGGGAGATGCAGATTCGCATTGAGTCCCAGTTCATAGGAATTGAGCCGGGAGGAGCGGCCTCCGGAGTTTTTGTTTCCGGTCTGCCATTCGTAGGAGCCGTTCAGTTTGACATCGAGGACCTCTCCGCCGCGGAAGAGGTTGTTGTTGCTGACCTTGAGGGTGAGTCCGGGACCGAGGAAGCTGTTGGACTTGGAGGTGACGTCGGTTTCGAGGGCCACTTCCAGCGGGTAGTCGAACCGGGCATCGATCTCCACGTCGAGCGAGTCTCCGCCGCGCAGCGAATCGAGTGCCGCGACGGAGAGGTTCACGGATCGGAAAATCCCCAGTTTATTGAGTTCGGTCTGGGTTCGGTTCTGGGCGTCGACGGTGAACAGCTCGCCGGGTTCGAGGGTGAGGGCGCGAGCCAGAACCCGGGGTCGGATCTTCATCGGCTGCTGGGCAATGACCGATGTTCTGCGGATCCGGAGCGTGTCGGAGGGTCCGGGTCGGAGGTTGTGCAGGTGTACGGTGACCTTCCCCACGCGATAGGGCCTGAGGGCCTGAGCCGGGAGGTTGGGTTGGAGCTTGAGCCGCAGGGCGACCTGTTGTTGCCTGAGGGTCGTATCGGCCAGGTATTCGAGGTACTCGGGGCGGAAATAGTAATAGCCGCGGTTGCGGAGGACTTCGGTGATGCGCTGCCGTTCCGCGGTCAGCGTGTCGAGATTGTATTGGGCCCCGACGCGGATCAGGGAGGTCTGGCGGAGGCTGTCGATGAGCCGGTCCATGCCGGGATGCGTCTGTGGATAGTCGATACTTCCGTAGAACCAGGGCTGTGCGATCCGGAGTGTGTAGTCGACCTTTGCCTTGCGTCCGTGCTTGCGGTAGCGCAGCGAGTCCGAGACGCGGGATCCGAAGTATCCGTGGTTTTCGAGGAGTTGTTCGGCAACCCGGGCGCGCAATCCGGGCTGGACCTTCGAGATGAGTACGGGCTCCTTGGCCAGCCGTTTGTAGAACCAGTATTTGAATCCCTTTTCCCGGGGCGTATAGCAGTAGTTCCAGGCCCAGAGTCCGATCGGGAAGGGCGTGCGCAGGTAGGGTGCGTAGAGCGGATTGTTGGGAGCCACCGAGAGTGGTTCCCGGGCGGCATCTTCGGCGGCCGTGGAGAGTACGACGCCCGAGTCGGGTTCGATGCGCAGGTGCTTCACGCCCGTGTAGAGGACTTCGCCCTCGGCTATGCGGCGGGTCGTGGAGCAGGCTCCGAGCAGCAGCACGCCTGCTGCGGCGAGGATTCCTTTAGCGAGCGGCGTTTTCATCTCTTTTCTGTTTGCGTTTTTCGGGATTCGACGAGCGGAAGAGGTCGCCCAGGCGCGAGAGCTTCTTGCGGATGACGAATCCGACTCCGGTTTCGGTAATCTCCCCTTCGAGAATGCTTTCGTAGCCGCTATGTCGGAAGAGGCGGATATACATGTTGTCTCGTTTGTCGAGCATGTATTCGATCGAGAGGTCGTCGATGAGGTTCTCCTTGAGATTCTGGGTCGGATCGGAATCGGTGCTGAACTTGCCTCCGATGACGGCGCGGATGCGGTTGCTGAAGAGGCTCTTCGAGAGCCGGTAGGAGTAGTCGGTATGCTGTCCGCTGGGGTCGTCCTGGCCGTAGGAGTCGATTCCGAACGAGAGGTCCACCCCTTTGAGGTTGTTTTGGGCCCACTGGTTCAGTTCCTTCTGGATGAAACTGTTGAGCGGGTTTTCGGAGCTGACCCGTGCGGTGGTTCCGGGCCCGGTATAGGTGTTGTATATCAGGAGGTTCATGGCCTGGTTGGCCCGTTGTTCCGCGGTGAGCGAGTTGAGTTGGTTCTGCATCGTGAGGTCTTCGGGGGCCGCAAGTCCGAAGCTGATGGCCAGGTCGGTGAGCGTGTTGCGGATGTTGATCGAGATGTCGAAATTCACCGTCCGGGTATCCTGACCGTCGGAGGAGACGTTGGCGCGGACGCTCTCCACGGCGGTGATGTTGAACGAGGGATCCGCCGGATCACCCATCCACTCGACGTAACTGCCGGACTTGATCTTGAAGACCTTTTGTGCAATCACGGGCGGGTTGTAGCGTACGGTACCGCCCGAGAGGAGATATTTCCCCGCAAGACGCATGTCGCCCAGGGGATTCATCGTGTAGGCGAGGTTCCCGCCACCGCGGAGATCGATGCGGTTGCTGCCGTCTGCCGAGAGGTCTACGGCGGCCTTGACGTCGTTGTTGATGTCAATGTTCAGGGCGATGTCCAGACCTCCGATCTTCACGGGCGGGAGCTCTTCGAAGGGCTCGCGGTTGTCGAGTTCGCGGAACGAGACGAACGACACGACGTCCTGTGATTGCTCCTGGACCTCCATCGGGGAGTCCTGCATGACGTAGTTGATGTCGGTGCCACCGAGCAGTGCGACGTTTCCGCGTACGGCGAGCTGGTCGAAGGGACCTTTGATCGCGGTGTTCAGATCGAGATAGGCCTGGCCGTAGACGGTGGTCCGCTCCTGGCGGGGAACGTTCACCAACTGGAAATCCGAGGCTTTGATTGTCAGATCGGCGCTCATGCGGGCGAAATCGGTGAGATCGACTTCGCCGTTGATCGTGAGCGGCTTGCGGTTCGGGGCGAGAATGGCGTAACGGTCGAACCGCACGTGGTTGCGGTCGAGCCGGATCGTATCTTCGGCCGGTTGGAATGCGGTCCCGATCATCGGCACGCGGAATTCCGCTCCGGCGAAATGAATTCCTCCGTCGAGGACGGGCTGCCGGGTCGATCCGCTCGCACGAACCTCGGCGAAGAGATCTCCCGAGAGGTGCAGCAGCTCTTCGGGCAGGAAGACATTGGCGCGTTGCAGGGGGAATCCGGGGATGTCGAGGGCGGCGGTCAGCGGGGTTTCAGCCTCTTCCCGGTAGCGGGCACTGGCGGTCAGGACCTCGAGGCTGTCCAGTGTGATCCGGGCATCGGCCTGTTGTTCGGCACCCTGGGCATAGCGGGCCGTGAGTACGACATCCCCGAATCGCTGCCTGTCGTAGGAGAGCCCCTCCACGGAGAGCGTTCCTTGCAGACGGAGGGTGTCGGCCCCCATCCCCAGCCTCAGATCGCTCCCCAGGAGCCCGTCGACGGGCGGAGCTGTCGGCAGCAGCTCCAGCATGGATCCGATTCCCAGTCCGGCCATCTCGAGCCGGACCTCCTCGATTGTCCCCGGGTCCGGCAGTGAATGGAGTGCAAACCGTTGCGGTCCGCGGGTCAGGTCGAGGTCGGCACTCAGCCGCCGGTCGAAGCGGTAGACGAGGTAGTTGCCGGGATTGACATGCCAGGGTTCGAATCCGAATTGGGGATCGGGCGCGAGGCTGATGCGGACGAGGGAGTCGCTCCATGCGGCGTCGATCCGGGCCCGCACGCCTTCGCGGCCGTTCCGGTCCCGCTGATAGAGGTTTGTGCGGGCGGTATTCTGTACGATGTCGCCGTATATGCCGGCCGCTGCCAGCTGGTCGAGATTCCCGGGGGTATTTGCCACACGGAGGGCGTATTGCATCCTCGGCCCGTTCTGAAGGAGGGAAACGCCTACGGTATCGAGCCGGATTCCGCCCGAGATCAGCCCTTCGGCACGCAGCCCGAGCGCCAGGGGCAGGGTATCGCAGTTCGCACCGTGAAGCTCCAGGGTCCGGAATGCGGTCCGTTTTGTCCTGAGGAAGTTGTTCACGATGTTGTCGGGCCCGGCCGAGAGCCGCAGCCGGAAGTCGGGCAGTACGGGCTTCAGCGAATCCATGTCGAGACGCAGGTCCAGCATCTGCCGTTTCAGCGTTTCGATGCTCCGGGGCAGGAGCGCCTTCAACGTATCGAGCGATTCGGGCGTGAAAAAGTCCAGTTGCAGATCTCCCGATTGTATCCCGGCGCGTGTTGCGGCCGAATCGGTCCCGAATGCGAGGCTGATCGGACACAGCCGGTCGACTTGTGCGCCGTTCCGGAGGGAGATGCTGTCCAGGGCGATGCGGGCGTCGTAACCTTCCGGTGCGGCAGAGGCTTCGGCATCGAGGTGGAATACCCCTCCGATCGGCTCGGAGACGAATCCCAATGCCGCCAGATCGAACCATCCGATGCGCCCCGCTGTCCGGAGCTGCTGCCGTTCGCGGGTCACTTTTCCTGCAATTCCGAGCGAGAGCCGCAGGGCCGAATCCCGGTCCTCGATCCGTCCCGTCAGTTGTTGCTCCGCCAATTCGGCCTCCAGCTCGATCCCTCCGAAGTCGTGCCCGCGGTACGGAGCCCGGGCAACGTCCAACCGGACCCGGCTTCGGGTCTCGGGGGCCCATGGATCGAAACCCTCGCCTTGCGCCGAGAGTGCCAGGTCGAGCCTTCCGAGCGAATCGTGCGGCAGAAAACTCCCCACCGGGAAACTGTCACAACGAACCGTCGCGTCGTAAGCCTGCCGAGGAGCGTCGAACCGTCCCTCCAGTGCGATACGACCCTCCTGGGCATTCACTTCCGAAGCCAGCGTGTAGTTCCCGCGGTCCGCCGTTGCCGACCCCGTCCATGCGATTCGCTCCGGGAGGTCCAGACGCCGGCGCAATGCCGTGTCGGGCAGGACCTCCAGCAGGAACGCCGGATCGCGGAGTTCGCCCCGGAAGCGTGCCGATGCCGTCAGCCGCTCCGGTTCGAGCGGATAACGGGCCTTGCCGTCCAACGTAAAGGTAAGCCATTCGGGCGAGGAGAGCTCCAGCCCGATCTTTCCGAGCTCCTCCAGGGTTCCCGCCGTGGCGAGATGCAGGCGGAGCAGCCGGTCATTCAGTGCCGGGGGGATGCTTGCGGGGGCTGCGAGCTCCAGGTCGCGGGTTGCCACCTCGGCCTTCAGATCGGCGGTCAACGGCGTGCCGGGATCCTGTTGCAGGATGCCTGCCCCCGCCGTCAGATCGGCCTGCAGGAGGGAGGCCCGTGTGGCGAGTTCGAATCCCGAGAGCGAAATCCCCTCCGAGCCCATTTCGAAACAGCCCTGCGTCCTGACGACACTGATCCCGCACCGCTCGGTAAAGGCCAGCTGCCGGAGTTGCAGGGCGATGTCTCCACCTCGGTTGTAGAGCGAATCGACGGTCAGTGTCACCCCCGAAAGCTGGATCTCCTCCGGATCGAATCCCTCCGTCGGACGGTGCCCCTGAATTCCGTAGGCGAGCCGGTTGTCGGTCATAGCCAGCTTCCCGATCCGGATGCTCCAGGGCTCTGTGGAAGGTGCGGGAGAGCTCTCTCGGGAAGGGTCAACGGTTTGGGAAGGCTCCGGCGCCACCGCCTTTTCTGCTCCCGCTGCCGCGGGGGCGGAGGGTGTGACGAGGTAGGCATAATCCCCCCGGTCGATCCATACGCGTGCGACGGCAACCTGTTGGCTGTCGAGTTGTACCCGGCATTGTTCCACCCCTCCTTCGGCCAATTGTACCGTCAACTCCGCATCCGTTCCGGCCCCTCCCATCCCGAAAGCGGTATGGCGGATGGAGAGCGAGTCGAGATCGATGACCCAACGCAGCGGGGCGGTTGTGTCGGGCCTCTCTTCGGCAACCGGCTCCCCGGGGTGGAGGAAGATGGCGGCACTGTCGAGAGCGATGCGTCGTACGGCGGCCTTTTCGTGACGCAGGTCGGCCCGTACCCGTTCCAGGGCAAACCGTCCTGCGGCGATCCGCATCTCGAATCCCGAGGCCGTATCCCGATAGCGGGCCGACACGCGTTCGATTGCGAAGTTGCGGACGACCGCTTCCCTGCGGATCAGCGGCCAGGGCTCGACCTCCAGCGAAATCCTTCCGCAATCGACGAGCGTGTCGGCCCGGTCGACCAGCCGGATCTGCTCGACGGCAAGCCGCAGTGGAAAGCGCAGCCGGATATTTCCGATGGAGAGTTCCATGCCGAGGGCCTTTGAGAGGGGCCCGAGGGCTTTTTGGCATGCAAACTCCTGGACGGCAGGGATATAGAGCAGGACACATCCTGTTGCCAGGAGCAACAGCAGGGCGAAGAGGATTCGGAAGGTATATTTGAGGAGTTTTCTCACGATGGTCCGTCGCTGCGGAATTTCCCTGCAAGGTACAAAAAGCGGGCGATTAAACAATCGCCCGCCCGCAAAAAACGGTTCGATGAATATCGGATTTCGCTGCGATACCGCTCCGGAAGCCTATTGTTTGGCCTTGTATTGCGAGGGAGACATCCCGGTATTGCGTTTGAAATAGCTTCCGAAGAAGGACTGATTGGGAAAGTTCAGGTAGTAGGCAATCTCCTGGATGCTCATGTTCGAGTATTTGAGCAGCGTTTTGGCTTCGAGGATCACGAAGTTGTCGATCCACTCCGACACGGACTTTCCGCTGATTCGTTTGATCAGCGTGGTGAGGTACTTGGGGGTGATGCAGAGCTGCCGGGCATAGAATCCCACGCTCCGTTCGTGTTTGTAGTGTTCTCCCAGGAGTTGCGTGAACTGGGTGAAATACTCCTTGGCGCGGTTGTGCGAGGCACTTTCGAGTTCGGGATGCTCGGCGAGGTAGTGGCGCAGAATCTCCCCGACCTTGTAGACGGTTCCGGCGATCAGTCCGCCGATGATTTCGGCGGAGAATTCGCTTTCGGGACCCTTGAGTTCCTGCTCGATCAGTGCGATGAAGTTGCGCAGGGACTGGCATACCTCGTGGGGCAGTTCCAGACACGGGTAGGTCGTGAATTGCAGGAACAGCGGCAGGAGGTGCTTGGTGTCGATGTTGATCCGCTTCAGGAAGTCGGGCGAGATGGCGATGACGTGGACCTTGATGGTCCCCGAGCGGGCCTGCAGGATGCTGTTGGGCCCGAAGATGAATATCGAATCCTTTTTGATCCGGAACTCCTGGAGGTTGAGCAGTCCGGAGGATTCCCCTTCGGTTCCGACACCGATGATGAAGGCGTTGATGCGGCACGGGAAACGGAAGGATTGCAGATGGGATTCCGTACTGGCGGCGAGGCATTCGCCCATGAGTCCGGGACACTTTCCGTTGCCGGAGATCGAGATCAACTCCTGGAGGGTGACATGGGTTATCGGATTTTCGGGGATTTCCTTGTTCATGGTTTCGTGGAATTTGGGGATATTCTATTATACGCCTATAACGGGGATTTGTCGGGAATAGTCTCCGCGGGCGACATAATGAACACTCCAAAACCCATATCGGGCAACATCTTCCCAAAAACGGGCGCCGATCCCGGATCCGGGATCGGCGCCATGGTTACCGTACGGTTCTGCTTCGGGACCTATTCGGCTGCGGAGGTCGTTGCCGTTTCGGTGATTCCGAGCTCCTTCTTCACTTCGGGAGCGATGTCGGTCAGTGCGGCCTCGTCAAAGTAGGCCAGCGAACCGGTCGAGGTGTCGAATACGACGAGGTATCCGCCGGCAGCCGAGATCTTGTCGATGGCATTCTTGGCCTTCTCGATGATCGGTGCGAGCAGCTCGTTCTGCTTTTTCTGATACTCCTGCTGGGCACGCTCCTGGAATTCGCGGATCCGGTTCTGCAGGTCGTTCAGATCCTTCTCCTTCATCTCCTTGGCCATGTCGTTCATGGTGTTGAAGTTCTTCTGGAAATCCTGCAGCTTGGTGTTGAACTCGACGTTCATCGTCTCGATGTTGTCCTGCAGCTCCTTGGCATAGGCCTCCATGTTGGTCTGCATGGTCTTGGTTTCGGGCATCGACATGATGATCTCCTGGGTGTTGATCCGCCCGAACTTCTGGGCGAAGAGCGATGTGGAGCCCATCAACAGCGCCACTGCAAGGGCTAATTTGAGTACTTTTTTCATAGATTTATCAGTTAATGTTTTGATGTCTCGAAGGAGGTGTTACTTTTTCAGGCGGTCGATGATCTGCTGGGTCCGTTCGACCGAGGGATTGTTGTAGAGCAGCGTGGGGTTGTTCGACGAATCGAGCACGAGATCGGCTCCGACCTCTTTGGCATAGGCTTCGATTTGGGCGAAGACCTCTTTCTGAATGGGCGCAATTTTTTCGATCCGCTTCTTCATCAGGCTGCCCTCCTGTCCGAAGAGGCTCTCCTGGTACTCCTGGGCCTCTTTTTCCTTGTCGAGGATGGCGTTTTCCCGGGCCTGGCGTGCCGACGACGAAAGCGAAGCCTTCTGATACTGGTAGTTGTTGTAGAGGGTTTCGACCTCCTCGAACTTGTCGTCCACCTGGCTCTGGTACTGTTTTGCCAGCAGATCCAACTCCTCGATGGCGCTGTTGTAGGCATCGATCGACTTGAAGATCTTCTCGCTGTTGACGATTATGTAATTCTGAGCCGAGAGGGCTCCTGCGGTCAGCAGACCTGCTGCCAATAAGATCAGCCGTTTCATGATTCGAAATTTTAAGTTGTTTTCACCGGAGATCCGGAGGTATTGTCATACATATAACTCGATTCTTTCAAATTTATTGCCAGCGGGTCCCGGTTTAGAACTGCTGTCCGAGGACGAAGTGGAACTGGCTGCCGCTCTTGGTGGTGGAGTTTGCGGGAGGATCGAATCCGTATCCCCAGTCGATACCGAGCATACCGACGACGGGCAGGTAGAGCCGCACGCCGAATCCGGCGGCACGTTTGATCTTGAAGGGCGAGAACTCCTTCCAGGAATCGAATGCATTTCCGCCCTCGAGGAATCCCAGGACATAGATCTGCGACGAGGGTTTGAGGATGATCGGGTATCGCAACTCGGCCGTGTACTTGTTGTATCCGCGGGAGTAGTAGTTCGTGGGGTCGAGGGCGCCGTCCTCGTAACCGCGCATTGCGATGATGTCGATACCGTAGATGTTGTATCCGGACATGCCGTCTCCACCGACTTCGAAGCGCTGGAAGGGCGAGACCTTGTTCTTGTTGTAGCTGCCGAGGTATCCCATTTCGGCCTTGAGCATGAGTACGAGGTTCGAGTTGTTGAGGAATCCCTGGAACCACTGTGCCTTGAACTGCCACTTGTGGAATTCGATCCAGCGGTAGCGGTCCTGGTCGCTCATCGACTGGTCCGCGTAGTCTTTTCCGTCCCAGAGCGAGTAGGGAAGTGTGGCCTGGACCGAGGCGCTGAACTCCGAACCACGACGCGGATAGATGGGCTGGTCGACGGAGTTGCGTCCGAAGACGAGCTTGAGCGAGAGGAGGTTCGAGTTTCCGTTTTCGACGACGAATCCGGTCCAGTTCTTGAGGTTGTATCGTTCGTAGCTGGCCTCGGCATAGAAGGTGAAATAGGGGTCGGGCCAGTTAAGACGTTTTCCCAGACCGGCGGCTACACCGTATGTCCGGAAGTATTGCGTGGCGGTCTGCCAGACGTAGTATGCGTTGTTCTGCTCGGAGATGTGGGCCGAGAAGGTGAACGAGTTGGGCTTCTTGCCTCCGAGCCAGGGGTCGGTGAAACTCAGCGCGAAGGCCTTGTAGTAGGTACCGTTTGTCTGTGCCGAGAGCGAGAGCCGCTGGTTCTGCCCCATGGGGTATGGTCTCCAGGCCCCCTTCTTGAAGAAGTTCTTGACCGAGAGGTTGTTGAGTGTGATTCCGACCGATCCCACGAAGGTGCCCGAACCCCAACCTCCGGCGATGTTGAACTGGTCGGAAGCCTGCTCTTCGAGGGGCCAGTTGATGTCGACGAGTTCATTCGTGACGGGCTTGATGTCGGGCATGATGGTCTCGGGATTGAAGTGGCCCATGGAGCCGAGCGTCCGGATGGTCTGCATCAGGAGCGAACGGTTGTAGAGTTCGCCCGGGCGCGTGTAGAGTTCGCGGCGGATCACTTCGTCATCGACCCGCTGGTTTCCGGAGATCCCGACGTTGTTGATCGTGAACTGCTTGCCTTCGAAGACCTTGACTTCGATGTCGATCGAGTCGGCTCCGATGATGGTTTCGGCGGGTTCGATCTGCGACATGAGGTATCCTTCGTTCTGGTAGAGCGACGAGACGGACATCTCTTCGGGATTGGTCTCCTTGCCGATTCCGAGTCGCTTGTGCATGGATTTCTTGTCGTAGGTGTCGCCCTTCTTGACGCCGAACATGCGTTGCAGGGCGTCGGTTTCATAGACGGAGTTTCCGACCCACGAGACGTTGCGGATGTAGTATTTGTTTCCTTCGGAGACTTCGAGGTCGATTCCGATCCGTTTTTCGTTGATCGGGTAGATCGAGTCCCGGACGACATTCGCGTTGCGGTATCCCTTCGAGTTGTAGAAGTCGATGAGCAGTTCCTTGTCGGCTTCGTAGTCGGACTCGTTGAGTTTGGCCCCCTTGAAGATGTTGATGGACTTCTGGTGGGTCTTCTTGAATGTTCTGCGGAGTCGTTTGTCGGTGAACTGATTATTGCCCGAGAAGTTGATGGCACCGATCTTGACCTTCTCCTTTCGGTCGATCAGGAAGGTGACATCCACGGCCTGTCCGGGGCGCAGCGAGTCGTTTTCGATGCGTACGTCGACCTCCGTGTTGCGGAAGCCCTTTTCGGCCCAGTAATCGCGGATGAGTTTTTTGTTCTTGTCGATGACGTAGTCGGAGAGTTCGCTGCCTCGTTTGAGTTTGAGTTTTTCGAGCAGGTCCTTCTGTTTGCCCTTGGAGATGCCCTCGAATGCCCAGTTGTAGACCCTGGGTCGCTCCTTGAGGAAGACGTCCAGGTCGAGGCTGTCGCCGTCGATTTCGGCTCCGATCTTCACGTCGGAGAAGAATCGCTGGCTCCAGAACCGGGTAATGGCATTTGCGATGAAGTTGCTGGGCAGGTAGATCGAATCCCCCTCGATGAGTCCGGCCGACGACTTGAGGACATCGGGGTTTAGGTATTTGACACCGTGGACGTTGATTTTTCGGATGTGGTAAAGTTTGGGCGAACCGCTGCTCTTGAACATGGGTGCGTTTTCGGAGACGGCGGGTTTCGGCGTCTGGGTGGAATCCTGTGGATTCGGTTCTTGGGCGAATATATTCGTGCAGCAAAGGGTCAGAAAGGCTGCTGCCGTGAATATCTTACCGGAATAGTTCATCTATGTCTAATGTCAACTAACTAACTGAAACATCATTTGCCTTTCACCAGTCCGAACCGACGGTCGCGCCGGGCATATTCGTCGATGGCCTGGTCGAAGAGCTCTTCGGTGAAATCGGGCCAGAGGACCTCGGGGAACCAGAGTTCGGCGTAGGAAGCCTGCCAGAGCAGGAAGTTGCTCAGGCGCTGTTCGCCGCTGGTCCGGATGATCAGGTCGGGATCGGGATAGGGTGCCGTATCGAGGTTTTCCGCGAGGGTTTTCTCGAGGATCTGGTCGGGCGTGATTTCGCGGGCTGCGACCTTTTCGGCGATACGTCTCACGGCCCGGGTTATTTCGCTGCGCGAGGAGTAGTTCAGGGCGAGGATGAGCGTAAGGGTTTTTCCGTTTTCGGTCTGTTTTTCGATTTCGGCGAGAGCCTTTTGGACCTTTTCGGAGAATCGGTTCCGTTCTCCGATCATGCGGACCCGCACTCCTTGGCGGATCAGTTCGGGCGCTTCATTGACGACGCTTTGGCAGAAGAGTTCCATCAGAGCGTCGACTTCGGCTGCGGGGCGCCCCCAGTTTTCGGTGGAGAAGGCGTAGAGCGTCAGGAACTTCACGCCGTGTCGTGCCGCGGCGCGCAACGAAGCGCGTACGGGTTCTACCCCGGCCGCATGACCTTCGCAACGCTCCTTTCCGCGCAGTTCGGCCCAGCGGCCGTTTCCGTCCATAATGATGGCGACGTGTTGCGGTATGCGTTTCTGTTCGCTCATAGTAGGGCACAAATATAGGGAAAAAATCTGTTAACAGCAGGAAAAATCGGATAAATGATTCACCTTGTCGTCAAACCTTCTGCGTGGGGTCCGGGTCTCTCCTCGGAAGAACGGGTTCCGGGTCTTCACGGCGGGTTCTAACTGCGGATGTCGAGTCCCCACATCATCTTATTGCGTAACGTGTCGTAAAATGATATATTGTGCGGCACGGCGAGAAAAATCGGCTCTTCGGCTCTTCGGATGGCGAAGGTTGCGCCGTGGGGAATGGGGTAGTTGCGGTTGTCGAGGGTGACGAAGGCGTCGGCGCGGCGGGCCTGGACGTGGAAGGTGATGACGCTCGAGTCGGGGATGACCAGGGGCCTCATCGTGAGGTTGTGGGGTGCGAGCGGCGAGATGATCAGGCAGCGGCACGTCGGGGCGACGACCGGACCTCCGGCGCTGAGCGAATAGGCGGTCGATCCGGTGGGTGTCGAGACGATGATTCCGTCTCCGTGATAGGTTCCGACCGGCTGTCCGTCGACGCAGGCCTCCACGGAGATCATGCCGGCCCCGTGCCGTTGGACGGTGAATTCGTTGAGGGCCAGATAGGAGTCGGGCTGCTGGGGGAATACGCCTTCGACGTGGAGCAGCGAGCGGGGTTCGGTCAGGATTTTGCCTTCTGCGATCTGCCGGAAGAGGAGCCCGATGTCGCTGTTGGGCGCACTTGTGAGGAATCCCAGGTGCCCGGCATTGATTCCCATGACGGGGATCCGGGCTCCGTGGAGGCGGTGTACGCCTTCGAGCAGGGTGCCGTCTCCGCCGTAGCAGATCATGAGTGTATTTTCGGGTTGATCTCCGACCCGCTGGCCGTAGATCCGTTGAGGCGGGAGCATACAGCCGGTGGCATGCCGGAGGATGGGAGCGAACTCCACGTTGACGGCATAATCGAAGCCGAGATGTTCGATGGCCCGGAGCATTTCGCGGAGCACTTCGGGTTTGTGGGCGACGCGGGGTCGGGAAAAAAGTATGATCTTCATCGGCGGAGTTTCGAAAAAATCCGTAACTTTACACGCCGGAACACCTGCGGATCGCACCCGGTTGAGAACGTCGCGGGGGATCGGGATCCGGCCTTCGATGCAAATATAGTGAAAGGTGAGCGCAGAGGCAAATGAAAATTGCATTTTCAAGTTTGACTGTGCCGAACCGCATCCTATATTCTGTAAATACAGGAAAAGTCGGGCGCAAAAAGCCGGATTTGTCCGAGATTTTTGCCGTGAGGCTTTTCGGGTGCAACAAAAAATGGGAGGATTTATGACAAAACTGAGTGTGAACATCAATAAGATTGCCGTGGTTCGGAATTCCCGGGGCGGGAATCTTCCGGATGTTGTATTGGCGGCCCGGAACATCGAGCGTTTCGGAGCCGACGGCATTACGGTGCATCCGCGTCCCGACGGGCGGCACATCCGCTACGACGACGTTCGGAATTTGAAACGGGTGCTGACGACGGAGCTCAACGTCGAGGGGAATCCCATTCCGTCGTTTGTGGATCTGGTGCTGGAGACGGTCCCGGCGCAGGTGACGCTGGTTCCCGACGCCCATGACGCCATCACTTCGAATGCGGGGTGGGATACGCTGGCGCACCGCGACTTTCTGCGCGACGTGACGCGCCGCTTCCACGAACGGGGCATCCGGGTTTCGATCTTCGTGGATCCTGTTGCGGCGATGGTTGCCGGGGCGAAGGCGTGCGGGGCCGACCGGGTGGAGCTCTACACCGAATCCTATGCGCGGGAATACTCCGGAGATCCGGCCCGGGCCGTAGCTCCCTACGTGGCCGCTGCCGAAGAGGCCCGTCGTCAGGGCCTGGGACTGAATGCCGGGCACGATCTGTCGCTGGAGAACCTGCGCTACTATGTGGCGAACATACCCTGGACCGACGAGGTCTCGATCGGGCATGCGCTGATCAGCGACGCCCTCTATTACGGATTGGAAAACACCGTGGGTCTCTACCTGCGTGAACTCAAGGAGGTACGGAAATGAAACGCTTGCTGCTCATGGCTGCGGCCCTGCTTGTTGCGGGTGCGGCCTTCGCCCAGGGCGAATACTACTACCAGCGGAAGAGTCTTTTCGACGTGTTGCCGCTGCATTCGAGCGACATTGTCTTTCTGGGGAACTCGATCACCGACGGCTGCGAGTGGGCCGAGCTGTTCGAGAACCGCCATGTGAAGAACCGCGGGATCAGTGCCGACCGTTCGTCGTGGCTGCTCGGGCGTCTGGATTCGATCATTGCGGCGCATCCGAAGAAACTCTTCCTGATGATCGGGACGAATGACCTGGCGGCGGGAGTCTCTCCGGAGGAGATCGTGGCAAATGTCGCGCAGCTGATCGACCGCTTCCAGACGGAGTCGAAATGGACGAAGATCTACGTGCAGAGCATTCTTCCGGTGAACGGCAAGGAGTTTACGAATTATCGCAACCACTATGAACATGCCGATCTGATCGTCCCGACGAACAAGCGGCTTGAGGCGCTGTGCGACGAAAAGGGGGTCACATACCTTGACGTGTGGGGGGCTTTGGCCGACCACGAGGGGAAACTCGACCGGCGCTACACGAATGACGGACTGCACCTCATGGGTCCGGGTTATCTGGTGTGGCGGGATGCGATCAAAATCCATGTGAAATAGCCACGTGCCGCTTTCGAATCCGATATTCCGGCGCATTTCGCGCCTTGCCGACGAGCAGGGGGTGTGTGCCTTCGTGGTCGGGGGTTACGTGCGCGACTACTACCTGCGGCGCCCTTCGACGGACATCGACGTGGTGGTCGTGGGGAGCGGCATAGCGCTGGCCGAGGCGTTGGGCCGCGAGTTGCGGACGAAGGTTTCGGTCTTCAAGACCTTCGGCACGGCGATGGTCCGGGCCGGGGGGATCGAGGTGGAGTTCGTGGGGGCGCGGAAGGAGTCCTATACGCACGATTCACGCAAACCGGAGGTCTCGCCCGGGACGCTGGAGGATGACCAGCGGCGGCGGGACTTTACGATCAATGCGATGGCCTGGTCGCTCAACGAGGCGACGTTCGGCGAACTGGTCGACCCGTTCGACGGGATGTCGGACCTGGAGGACTGCATCATCCGCACGCCGTGCGACCCGGACGTGACCTTCTCGGATGATCCGCTGCGGATGATGCGGGCCGTGCGGTTCGCCGCGCAGCTGGGCTTTACGATCGAGGAGGAGACGTTCGACGCCATTGCGCGCAATGCCGAACGGATCCGGATCGTCTCGCGCGAACGGATTGCCGTGGAGTTGAACAAGATCGTCCTGTCGCCGGTTCCGTCGATGGGCTTCGAGCTGCTGGAGATGACGGGCCTTCTGAAGCTGATCTTCCCGGAGATGCAGGCCCTGAAGGGGGTGGAACGGCGGGGCAAACACGCCCACAAGGACAATTTCTACCATACGCTGAAGGTGCTGGACAATGTTTCGCGGCATTCGGACGACCTGTGGCTGCGCTGGGCCGCGATCCTGCACGACATCGGCAAGCCGCAGACGAAGGCCTACGACCCGCGTGTGGGGTGGACGTTCCACGGACACGAGGTGGTGGGTTCGAAGATGGTCCCGGGGATCTTCCGCCAACTGAAACTCCCGCTGAACGAACACATGAAGTTCGTGCAGAAGCTGGTTTTCCTGCACCTGCGGCCGATCATCCTCTCGGAAGACCTGGTGACGGACTCTGCGGTCCGGCGTCTGCTGTTCGAGGCGGGCGATGACGTGGAGTCGCTGATGACGCTGTGCGAGGCGGACATCACCTCGGGGATCGACGCGAAGGTGAAGCGCTACCTGGCGAATTTCGAGCTGGTGCGGCGCAAGATGAAGGACCTGGAGGAGCGGGACCGGATCCGGAACTTCCAGCCGCCGATCACGGGTGAGATCATCATGGAGACCTACGGGATCGGGCCGTGCCGGGTGATCGGGGAGATCAAGGAGGTGATCAAGAATGCGATTCTGGACGGGGAGATCCCGAACGAATACGGGGCGGCCTACGCCCTGATGGAGCGCCTGGCAGCCGAACGGGGCCTTGTCAAGGCAGTGCAGTGACCTGATTCGGCGGGCAGTCGTCGAATGACAGATACAAAGAGGGTGGAACGCGGAGCTGCTTCCACCCTCTTTCCGTTATGGGACCCGCTTGCCGGAGTCCGCTCAGAAGAGGAATCCCAATCCTCCGTAAAGACTGAAATACCAGCGTCCGGGATCGGTGTGTTGGTCGGAGAACGAGGTGTAGGTGCGGAAATTGTCGGTCACGCAGTAGTGGAAGCCCGGGGTGATGGAGAGCGAGAAGCGCCAGATGCGATAGGTGAGTTTCATTTCCGCATCGAGTGTGAGGGTGAAGGGGTGGTGTCGGAGTATTCCCTCCTCATACCAGTTCCCGTTGTTGACCATGGGAGTACGCGAGGAGTGGATCCTCTCTTTCCCGAAGATCCAGCCCGGGGTGAGTCCTCCGCTGAATTCGATGCGCTGCGGCAGC
>CALUIG010000039.1 GCA_944320625.1 uncultured Alistipes sp. | reverse complement strand
GTCATGCAGGGCTGGGACATCACACAACCCTATGAGCTCGCAACCAACGATCCGGTGCGTGTCGACATCTCGGCACCGAACGGCGGCATCCAGTCCCTGCTCGTACGGATCGAATCCACCACCCTGGAGGGAATTCTCGCCAGCATGTCCGATGTCCTGACCGGAGAGTTCGACCTCTGCGAGATCGACGCCGAAAGCGAAGAGGGACAACTGTTGAAAGGTGCCGTCGGATTCCAGGTCGGCGACGAGGTCAAGGGGCAGCCGAGCACCTTCTTCGAGATTCCCTCCGAGATCATCGGAGCCCTCAAAAACCTGAGCCAGCCGGGCGAAAGCCACAAGTTCCATCTCAAAGTGATCGATAACGCAGGCGGCAGCACCTCGGCCACGCTGACCCTTGTAATCCCGGCCGGAGAGTAACCATGAAACGACTGTTCATCTATCTGTTCCCGGTCCTGGCCGTCGCCGTTGCAGGATGCTCCGAGAGCGGCCGGACGTTCGACCCCGAAGGGGCGACGGGAACGCTGACCATGAAGATCTCAACCCGTTCGGAGACGGAGCAGACCGGCTACGACCCGACGGAATACCTGACAATCCGCATCTACAACGGCAACGGTGAGATGATCCGCAAATACACCTCGGAAGCCGATCTCCCGGAGCAGCTCGAGCTCATCGCCGGTGAATATCGCGTGGCGGTAGAGGCCGGGGAGGCCGTTGCGGCATCGTTCACCCAACGCTACTACAAGGGTGAGGAGCCCTTTACGGTCACTCCCGGGGAGAATACCTCCGTCGAAGTGAAATGCACGCAGCAGAACACCGCGGTTGCCACGGTTTTCGACGAAACGATCCGTACGAATTTCGGCACGGAGTGCGCGGTACGGGTGATGCCCGGTGCGGCGTATGACGAAACCCGAGCCGACGACCCTTCGACACTCCGCTACACGGAGGATGCCACAGGCTACTTCCTGCTTGACGAAGGGTGCGACGCCCTGGCCTGGCAGTTCAGCGGCACACACGCCTCACGCGGTACGATCACGCAAACGGGAGTCATCTCCGAGGTCCGGAGTCCGGGACGCTATACGCTCACGTTCCGCTATTCACCCGACCTGCCCGGATACATCGAGGCCGTGGCAATCCGTGTGGATGACACGACGGACGACTTCGACGATACGATCATCTGGAGTCCCGACCCGACGATCGAGGGCAACGGATTCGAACTCTCCGAAATACAGCAATACCAGGGCGGGGAAAAGGGGTTCAACGTCTCGACCGTCAAGCCGATGGTCTCGTCCACGCTGACCTTCGCCGGCAAGACCTACGACCTGCTGGCGGCCATCTCGACGCCCGTTGCGGGTCTTGCCGTGGAGAAAACCGGCGAAAATACCCTTATCGTAACCCTCTCCGACGACTTCTTTACCGGATGCCCGGGTGGAAACCAGACGCTCCGCTTCGAAGTGACGGACAACAGCGGCGGACACGGTGTAGCGGAGTGCGTCTTCGCCCTGCAGGGCATCATGGATCCCTCGGCGGCGGATTACGACCTGTGGCGGAACACCGTCACGTTGCGGGCCCGGGTATTCGAGAACGTATCGGCGGTAACCTTCGGGCTGCGCACGGAGGGCGGAGCATGGCAGGAGCTTGCCGGCACGAATGCCGGTGACGGCATCTGGACCGCCACACTCGGCACCGAATGGGTGGAGTCGACCAACGAAAACGGACAAACGGTCTATACGCCGAAAGCCGGCACGGGTGTCTGGGCCGAGGGCAAATACGAGTGCCGTGCGGTGATCGACGGGCAGGAGAGCCTTACCTCGTTCTCGACCGCCGGAGGCCAGAGCATCCCGGGCGGCGACATGGAGGACGGTTCGATGAGTTGCTTCAACAACAACCACGGCTCGTTCTGGGACAGCGGAAACAACTCGATGAGTGATCCTCTTTGTATCCAAAGTTCCTTCTCAGGGATGGGCGGCAGCCATTGTGCCCGACTCCAGGCCAACAAACCGTTCTTGCTGGTTAATCTCGCAGCCGGAAATCTCTTTACAGGCGTCTTCGAACTGGCTACCCCCGACGGAAAGGTCCACTTCGGACAATCCTACGACTGGCAGGCCCGTCCGCAGAAGATGCACGTACTCTATTATGCCGAGGTGCTCGGACAGGTCAACCAGAACCAGCACACCGGACCGCTGGCCACCGGATCGCAGGACAAGGCCCGGATCTATGTGGCGATCGTCGACTGGAATACACCGCACAGCGTGATTTCGGGATCGAATGATCCCGTAGGCGTCTGGGACCCCGCCAAGGGGATCTACGGAGGCGACAATGCCACCCAGGCCTCGGGAAAGATCATTGCCTACGGTTCGTACTTCATCGAGAAACAGTCCTCGGGCGGCCAGATGATCCCCCTCGACATCCCGCTCCACTACTACGACACCGAAACCAAACCGTCGGGGAGCTACACGCTGGTCATCTCCTGCGCCACGAGTGCCTATGGAGACTTTATGAACGGCTGCACGTCGAACGTCCTCTACGTCGACGACTTCCAGTGGGTTTACTAACAACGACAAAACGCAAACCGATGCGCACGACATTCATACGCCTGCTCCTCCTCGGCGCGGGTCTCACGGCAACCTGCGGCATGCTGCGGGCTCAGGAGACAACGCCGGCTGCAACAACCGTTGCAACGGCAGACTCTACCGCACATCAATCTCTGACGATCAATGAAATGCGTCGCCAGCGCGGTCTGACCGACACGCACAACCTCTTCGTTCCCAAGGGGCAGTGGATATTCGGAGGTACGGCCTCCTATTCGACCCATACCAACAAGAGCTATCAGTTCCTGGTCATCGAGGGCATCGACTCCAAAGGTTACACCTTCAAGGTCAGCCCCATGATCGCCTATGCCTTCGGCAACAACATGGCTCTCGGCGGGAGATTCATCTACTCGCGGACCTTGCTCAAACTCGACAAGGCGTCCATCAACTTCGGAGATGTGGATTCGAGCGTGGACCTCAGTGTCCAGGACTACTACGCCCTGCAACACTCCTATCAGGTGGCGGCCATCTGGCGGCAGTACATCCCCCTGGGCCGGAACAAGCGGTTCGCACTCTTCAACGAACTCTCGCTCGCCGGAGGCGGTACCGAAGCCCGCTTTGCAAACGGATCGCCCGTAAAGGGAACCTATCAGACGGGGTACACCTTCTCGCTGGGTATTTCGCCCGGCATCGTCGCCTTCGCCACCAACAACATGGCCGTGGAGGTGAACGTCGGAGTCATGGGTATCACCTTCAACCACACCGAACAGACCCACAACCAGGTCACCGTCGGCGAACGCAACCTGAGCCAGATGAACTTCAAGGTGAACATTTTCTCGATCGGCCTCGGTATGGCCTTCTACCTCTAAACCCGGCACGCCATGAAACGATTCATATTTCTTCTGATCACGTTCTGCCTGACGCTTCCGGCCGTGGCGCAACACGCCTCCGAAGAGTCCGACCGACCCTCCGACAGCCGGACGACACTTCCGCTTGCCGAAACCCCGGACACCGCCGAAACCCCGGCACTGAATCCGGACACCGAATCCGGCAAAAAACAGCGTTTCCTGCCTACACGGCGCCGTATCGACCGCGAAATCAACAAACTCAAGTTCGCATACCGCGGAGAGGTGATCATGGGTCTGACGGCCTCCTACGGAACCCTCTCGAGCGACGACACCGACATCCTGCTCATCCTGGACAACATCAATGCCGACGGAACGGTCGCCACGGTGAAACCCTTCATCGGATACTTCTATCGGGACAACCGCTGTCTGGGCGTCCGTTTCGGATACAACCACATGAGCGGCACGCTCGACCAGGGAGCCATCTTCGACCTGGGCGAAAGCAACGACGTCTCGCTGAACATCCCCTACCTCGACTTCAAGAGCGACAACTACTCCTACGGACTCTTTCACCGCTCCTATGCGGGACTCGACCCCAAGGGACGGTTCGGACTCTTCGCCGAGTTCGAGCTCTCGATCTCGACCGGCTCCTCAAGGTTCGCCTACGAATCGGAGGGGAAAATAAAACATACCTTCAGTGACAATACGCAGCTCAAACTGGCGTTTAATCCGGGAGCGGCGGTCTACATCTTCCCCAATGTCTGCGCGACCCTCTCGTTCGGACTCGGCGGAATCCAGTACACCTCCGTCACCCAGAAGGACGAACTGGGCAACAAGATCGGATCCCGAGAGGCCTCGAACATGAAGTTCAAACTCAACATCCTGGCCATCAACATCGGTATGACGATCCACATGTGGGACAAGAAAAAGAAATAACGCATGAAACGACTCTTCGCATATCTGCTTGCGGGCCTGGCACTTCTCGCGGTATCGTGCATCGACAACGACCTGCCCTACCCGACGGTTGAGGTCGCCATCAACGACGTCCGGGGCGAAGGATTCTCGATCGCAAGCATCGACCTGAACTCCCGCACGGTCACACTCGCCCTCGACGAAGCGACCGACATCCGCAACGTGCGGATCGATGCGGTGGACTACGCCATCACGCCCCACAACACGAATATCGACCGGCAGATATTCCTCGACAACATCCAGGCATCGAGGGAGCTGACCGGCACGTTCGACCTGCGTACACCGATCTACGTCACGCTGCGCCTCTATCAGGACTACGAGTGGCAGATCGTGGCTTCACAGACCATCCCGCTGAGTTTCCGCGTCTCCGGACAGATCGGAAGCACGGAGTTCGACCTCGAAAACCGTATCGCCACGGCACGCGTCGCCAAGAATGCCGACCGCAGCCACATCACGATCACCGAACTCAAACTCGGGCCCGCCGATACGGAGACGGTGACCACGACCTACTCCCCTTCGATGGAGGAGCTCTCGACGATGGATTACAGTTCACCCGATGCGGCGGATCCCTCGCTCGGAACCCCCCACTTCGTAAATGTCACCTGCCACGGTCGCACCGAACGCTGGGTCCTCTACGTCCTGCCCACGGACAAGACCGTCTCGCTCGAGGCCTGCGATGCCTGGTCGGGCGTCGTATGGCTCCGCGGAACGGGTATTGAAGGGGAAACGATGGGCTTCCGCTACCGCCCGGGCACCGAAGGGGAATGGACCGAAGTCCCCGACGTGGAGATCGACGGCGGAACCTTCTCGGCCGCCTTTGCCGCCGAACCCCTGACGACCTACCAGTTCAAGGCCTATTGCGGGGACGAAGAGAGTGAAGCCGAGAGCGTCACGACCGAAGAGGTCCTGCAACTCCCCAACAGCGGCATGGAGGAGTGGTCGAAACCCGGAACCCCCTGGCTGCCCTACCTCTCGGACGGCAGCGGCAATGCCGTTTCGCCCTTCTGGGGTACGGGGAACAACGGAGCCGTCACCCTGGGCGACAAGTACAACGTCACAACCCCCGACGAGACGCAGGTCCGACCGGGCACGTCGGGATCGAAATCGGCCAAACTCGCCACAACGAACGTCCTGGTCAAACTGGCCGCCGGCAACCTTTTCACGGGAGAATTTGCCGGCATCCGGGGTGGAACCAACGGCATTGTGAACTTCGGACGCCCCTTCACGCTGCGACCTACGGCCCTGCGCGTATGGATGAAGTACAACTGCGGCAGCATCTCCCACCTGGGCTCCTCGATGCCCGCCGGGGAGAATCTCCAGAAGGGCGATCCCGACAACGGATCGATCTACATCGCCCTGGGAACCTGGACCAAGGAGAAATACGGTATGGGCAAGGACGGTGCCGGAGACGACAAAAACGGAGGTCTCCCGTTCGGAACGGACGACTGCCCGGTGAGCATCGACACGCGCGATGCGAAGACCTTCTTCAATCCGAAAGGTGAAGATGTCATCGGATACGGAGAGCGGATCTTCAAGGAGAGCGTCGGCGAATGGACCCAGATCACCATCCCGATCGAGTACACCTCGACCGACCGGAAGCCGACCCACCTTATTGTGGTCTGCTCGGCATCTCGCTGGGGCGACTACTTCATCGGCAGTGACCAGAGCGTCATGTGGGTCGACGATTTCGAACTCGTCTACACGCCGGTGGAGAGGATGGGGAATTGAGCCTGGAGCCTGGAGAATTACTCCCGAGTGCAATAAAAACAGAGATTGGTTGAATGCGCGTTCAACCAATCTCTGTTTTTGCCCCCCCCGTAACCAACAAATATACAACGATTACGTCCATCCCTCCAACCTGCCCGGGATCATTCCCATTCCCGGCATCCATCCCCCATTCCCGGCATCATACCAAAAAAGCAGCGCCCCGGAAATCCGGAGCGCTGCTTTTTCGAATATCTGTCGGGTATTACCTCCCGGCAATGCGACAGTACTTGTCGTAGCGTCCTATTACGTCGTCCACATAAGCAAGCGTCTGGCTGCTGCCGGTGAACCGTCCGCATTTGACCACCTCGTTCTCATAGTACTCGGGCTGGGCCTTCAGGGTCAGGTAGCGGGCCACAACCTCCCACGAATTGGGATTCTCTCCGTGCACACGGGCCAGGCGCCGGGCATCGCTCACATGACCGATTCCTCCGTTGTAGGAGGCCAGCGCGATGCTCATCCGGTCCTTCTCGGGCGTGTTCTCCGGAAGCCGGAGTGTCGACATGATCTCCGTCATCAGCTTGTTGGCCAGCCAGACGTTAGTCTCGGGATCCGAAACCCGGTCGAGCGGAACCTCGAAATGACGGGCTACCGAAGGCATGATCTGCATCAGTCCCCGGGCGCCGCTGCGGGAGGTGATGTCGGGCGTGAAGCGCGACTCGTGGTAGGCGATGGCACTCATCAGACGCCAGTCATGACCCTCCTGCTCGCTGATGCGGCGGATCAGGTTGTCGTAGGCCGAAATGACGTTTTTGGACTCCTCCACATGAGGAACATAGTCGTTTTCGGCAATCTGGTTCAGCTCATCTTCCGTCACGGGTGTGCTGAACTGGGCATTAAAGCCGTAAAATGTCGTTAGAATGGTTAAGAACGCAAACGTTAAAACCGTTTTTTTCAGCATAAAAGGTTGTTTTGCGGGCTGCTTTCTCCGCGCAGAACAACACGCTAATCATAGAAACCCCAGGAGATGCCGATCTTGAACATACCCGGATTGAGCGGGTAACGGGCTGCCGAAAAATACTCTCCGTTTCCGAACAGGCCCTTGTTCACATGCTGATACTTCAGAAAGATCCGCATTCTCTTCCACTTTGCCATCACGAAGGCGTCCATGTAGGGATAGTTCCCTACCTCCTCCTCACGTTGGTTGTAGTACACCGACAGTGCCGGATTATAGCCGGGCGCATAGTAGCGCGTATTATAACGGCCGTCCAATCCAAGCTGCAGGCGCAATACGTCGCGCACCACCCAGAATTCGTAATAATACGACAGGAATGCGCTTACAAGCGGAACGGGTACAACTTCTTGATTCGTGCTCCACTGCAACAATACCCTGTGGTCCAAATGAAATCCGCCGAAACGGAAATCTTTGCGGGCATACACGCTCGTGAGGCTGACGCTTCCGTCATGCTGGGCGACGTTGCTGTCCGACGCGTAATAGATCTTGTCGGTAACGACTCCCTGCCAGGCTCCCGCTTCGAATGCATAGTCGGGAACCGAAAACCTGACCTCCAACCGAGTCTCATTCTCCTTGTTCAAAGGAGTGTTCCATATATAATGGTTCGAGAATAGATTCTCCTGCCAATAGGTTGGCGAGCGGCGCTCCAGCGAGAAGCGGCCTTCGAGAATCAGGGGGTGTCCGCGGAGATAGCCCGTCAGTGCGAGGTGCGCACCCACGGAGATGTCTCCGCCTCTGTATCCCGACGGGTAGAACTTCAGGTTCCCGTCCCAGTCGACATACTTCTTTATCTTTCCGCTGACGGAGCCGTACGCGAACCAGCTGGTTTTGTGTTCCGTGGCGTACTTGCCCGTCAGATAGTCGTTCAGTTTGAATTGCGAGTAGGTGTGCAGGTCGATACCGATACCGGCATCGAGGGTTCCCACCACCCCGTTGCGGTCCCACGGCTGGGCCTGGATGAAAACACGGTTCGAAATGACCCGTTCGTAGATCGAGTCGCGCGTCTCCACCGGATTGATGTACCAGTGGGGATAATAGGAGAGCGTATCGGCCACGAATTCGCCGTTCTCATTCCGATGGTCGCGTTCGTTGATGTAGGGGGCATTCTTGTCCGTATAGACCTTGCTCCACGAACTGTATTCGAACGAGTGTCCGATGTAGACGGACGACAGCCCGGCCATCGAGAAGTCGCTCTCGGTCAGACGCTGCAACGGAATGCCGTAGGACTGCGTGATGAAGAAGGCGTTGTTGCGGTAGATGTTATTCGCCTCGGCATCGGCCAGACGCATCGGAACGCCCGAAGGCATGCTGAACGTCGTATCGGCAATGGCCCACTTTCCGACCACGCCGCCGTTCTCCTGCTGTTCGATGTGGTTGTTGTAGTAACCCGCATGCACCGAATAGCGGCGGCCCGTGTGGCTTACGGCCAGCGAGAGGTTGTGGTTCTTGGTCCGCGACCAGAGGTAGAGACCCCGTGTACCCCGCGACTTGTAGTCGACGTTGAAACCCGTGGTCGGGGAGATGTTCTGTGCCACCATGATCCCGAAATTCTCCTCCCGATAACGCTTCTGGCCCGACTCCGCGTAGTTCATCCGGATCATCGGCCGCTTCGTGTTGTAGAAGGGCACGTTCTCCATGTTGTAGGTGTACGCGTAGTAGGGACTCGCAAAACTGAAGTCAAAGAACCGAGGTCGCCGGAAATAGTTCAGCGGCAGCGACGTTTGCCCGAGGGCTCCCTGTGCGATGTCGCCCACATCCTCCCGATAGAACGGATAGTCGATCCGGTAATCGGTGAGCATGGTGTCCAGCGGTCCGATCTCCACGCGGTTGAAATCCCGCTTCACATGCCACTTGAAGTTGTTCAGCGCGCGGATCGAGTCGTTGAAGAAATAGGACTCCAACGGTTTTCGGATTTTCCGTTCCTCCTTGGTCGAGTCCTGAGGTTGCTGCTGGCCCTCTTCGCCTTCGGTCTGTTCGAAGGGGTTCGAGCCGTAGAGGTTGCCGTTCTGGCCGTTCTGCATGGCACGCTGCAGGGTGCTTGCGTCGAAACTCTGGGCCCGCAACGCAAACGGTGCGACAGAGAACATTCCCAGCAGGAGCATCAGCAATATCCGGTTCGAGCGTCTCGCCATAGCCAAAGAGCGGAAATCCGCGGCAAAGGTAATTAAAATTTTTTAATTATGCAAATCCACCTCTTTTTCCCGCCGGCATACCATGCTGCGAACGAGTGAGATAAGGATATAGAGCAGGATGATGAACGGGACGGCCAGCCCGCCCAGCCACAGCAGCAGGGCGGCCGAGACAAGGATAAAGCCGTAGCGGAGTTCATTTCCGCGCCAGCCGAATCCGTGGAACTTGAGGGCGAACATGCGCACTCCGACGAGCATCAGGATCGCCATGCCCAGGGCCACGATCAGCACGGACTCCCGGGAGACAACGGTCCCGTAGCCTTCACTGAGCCAGCCGAGCGATGCGCAGAAGAGCGCCGCGGCCGGAGAGGGCAGACCCAGGAATTCGTCGCGCTGCGTATCGTCAATGTTGAAGCGAGCCAGGCGCAGGGCCGCGAAGGCCGCATAAATGAAGACCACAAACGGGATCCACGACGCATCGGGCAGCAGATGCGCATGCATCCGCCCGTAGAGCGTGTAGAGCACGGCGGCAGGGGCGAATCCGAAGGTGATGTCGTCGGCCAGCGAATCGAGTTGCAGCCCGATGGGAGAACTCTGGTGCAGCAGCCGGGCCGCGAATCCGTCGAGGAAATCAAACACGGCGGCAAGAACGATCAGTCCGAAAGCCAGGCTCAGATTGCCGTATGCCAGGGCCGCGACCGCCGCAAACGAACCGCAGAGCAGATTCGCGAGCGTCAGCAGATTGGGGATCGTGAACAGTTTGATCTTCATTTCCGGGCAGAAAATTTATCACTCCAATAGGCGGCAAAGTTACTAAAATATTTTTATCTTTGTCGAAGATAACTCCATATAATAACTTATGGCAAGCAACAAATATTGTGTCATCATGGCGGGCGGCATCGGCACCAGGTTCTGGCCCAAGAGCCGGCAGTCGCGGCCCAAACAGTTCCTCGACATCCTCGGAACGGGCAAATCCTTCATCCGCCACACCTACGAACGTTTCGCAAAAATCGTCCCGCCGGAAAACTTCCTCGTGGTGACCAACGACAAATACAAGCGCCTGGTCCTGGAGCACATCCCGGAGATCGACGAACGACAGGTGCTCTGCGAACCCGTGGGCCGCAATACCGCACCGTGCATCGCCTATGCGGCCTACACGCTCATGAAGGTCAATCCCGACGCCGAAATGATCGTCACACCGTCGGACCACCTGATCCTCAACGAAGACGACTTCCGGGCCATCATTGCCGAATGTATGGAGTTCGCCTCGGAACACGACGCCCTGATGACCGTGGGCATCAAGCCCACACGACCCGATACGGGCTACGGCTACATCCAGGTCTCGGACTCGAAACCCATCAGCAAGGTAAAGTGCTTCACCGAAAAGCCCAATCTCGAACTGGCCCAGGTATTCCTCCAGTCGGGCGAGTTCTTCTGGAACTCGGGCATCTTCATCTGGAAGGTGCGCTCGATCATCGAGGCCTTCGAAAAGTACCTCCCGGAGCACCACGCGCTCTTCAGCGGCGTGATGCAGGCCGCCGGGACCGACGCCGAACGTCAGGTCGTGGAGATCGCCTTCTCGGAGTGCCGCGCCATCTCGATCGACTACGGCATCATGGAGAAGGCCGACAACGTCTATGTGCGTTGCGGGGAGTTCGGCTGGAGCGACGTCGGGACCTGGGGCTCGGTCTACCAGCACTCGCGCAAGGACCGCTATGCCAACGCCGTTCCGGAGGAGGGGTGTTACCTCTACGACACGCGTTCATCGATCGTTTCGCTCCCGAAGGGCAAGATCGCCGTCATCAGCGGCCTGAAGGAGTACATTGTGGTCGACACCGACGACGTACTGATGATCTGCCCCCGCTCCGACGAGCAGAACATCAAGAAATTCATCGACGAAGTGAAATTCCACAATGGAGACAAGCATATCTGATCTGTATGCCCTCTTCCGGGCACATCCGCACGTATCGACCGACTCGCGGCGCATCGAACCGGGATCGATCTTCTTCGCACTCCGGGGTGCCAACTTCAACGGCAACCGTTTCGTGCGCGACGCCCTCGAGAAGGGGGCCGCAGCCGCGGTCTGCGACGAACCGGAGGCACTGATCGACCCGCGCGTGCGGCTGGTCGGCGACACGCTGACGGCCCTGCAGGAGCTGGCCCGGGAACACCGCCGAGCCCTGGGGATTCCGATCCTGGCCATCTCGGGCAGCAGCGGCAAGACGACGACCAAGGAGCTGGTGAGCCGCGTCCTTGCGGCCCGCTTTACGGTCTACGCCACGCAGGGCAATCTGAACAACCACATCGGCGTCCCGCTGACATTGCTCGCCATGGACCGCGATACGGAGTTCGGCGTCGTGGAGATGGGGGCAAGCGCCTGCGGAGAGATCGCCCGGCTGTCCGAGATCGCCGAACCCGACTACGGAGTCCTGACCAACATCGGCCGGGCCCATCTCGAAGGGTTCGGAGGTCCCGAAGGGGTGCGTCAGGGCAAGGGTGAATTGTTCGACTACCTGGCCGCACACGGAGGCAGGGCCTTCGTTCCGGCCGACGACGAGACGCTGAATGCCATGGCCGCCGAACGGGAGTCGCTGGCCACGGAATACTACCCGGTTTCGCTGGCCGACGGATTCGAAAGCCACCTCGAAGGGGGATACAATCGCTTCAACATCGCGGCAGCCGTAGCCATCGGACGGTATTTCGAGATCCCCGATGCGGAGATCGGCCGGGCCGTGGCGGAGTACAGGCCGGACAACCACCGCTCGCAGCGCATCGAGACATCCCGCAATACGGTCATCGCGGACTGCTACAACGCCAATCCCACGAGCATGCGGGCCGCGATCGAGAACTTCCTGAGCCAACCGCTCGGCGAGCGTCGGCGCCGGGTACTGATTCTGGGCGACATGCTCGAATTGGGCGAATGGTCGGTCGTGGAGCACGAAACGATCATCGAACTGGCAGCCCGGCATCCGCGGGCAGAGTTGCTGCTCGTGGGCGAGGAGTTCGCCCGGGCCTACGCCGCACTTCCCGAAAAGCCGGCGCGGGTGACGCTCTGCCCCTCGCAGGAGGAGTTGCGCCACCTGTTGCAAACGGATCCCGTGGAGGAGGCCCTGGTGCTGGTCAAGGGCTCGCACGGCATCGGACTGGAGAAGGTGCTCGACACGCTGTAGCCCGCAACACCCGAAAAACCCCGAAAAAGAGAGGTCCCGCACGCAGGTGCCGGGACCTTTTCGTGCGAAATTCCGATTATTTTCGTATTTTTGCAAGCAATAAATCGTAACCAACTATTCCCATGACACTGAACGAATACCAGCAACACGCCCTCGAAACGGCCATCTATCCCGAAGACAGCCGCATCGTCTACCCCACGTTGGGTCTCACCGGCGAGGCCGGAGAAGTGGCCGACAAGGTCAAGAAAGTGATCCGCGACGCACACAAGGAATTCACGCCCGAAAAGCGTCTGGAGATCGTCAAGGAGATCGGCGACGTGCTGTGGTACTGCGCCACGCTGTCGCGCGACCTGGGCTACGAACTCGAGGAGGTGGCGCAGATGAACGTCGACAAACTCCGTTCGCGCATGCAGCGCCACCTGATCTCGGGCAGCGGCGACAACCGATAGGACAAAGGAGAATTGACAATTGAAAATTAAGATTTCCGGATCCGGAGCCCGGTCGGACCTCCCGACCGGGCGACACCCTTAAAAACAACCGATCCATGAAACAGGAACAGACCCGAACTTCGCTTCCCGAAAACGCCTACCGTGAACTCAAACCCGGTGAAGAGTACAAGCCGGTGATGCCCGCCACGTCGAACCCGAAGGAGGTTACGCCCTATTCGGTAACGATGGGCATCGTGATGGCCATCATCTTCTCGGCCGCCGCAGCCTACCTCGGACTGCGTGTCGGACAGGTCTTCGAGGCCGCCATCCCGATCGCCATCATCGCCGTGGGCATGGGTTCCGTACTGGGCAAGAAGAACATGCTCGGACAAAACGTCATCATCCAGTCGATCGGCGCCTCGTCGGGCGTGATCGTCGCCGGGGCGATCTTCACCCTCCCGGCCCTCTACATCCTGGGACTGGACGCCGCCTTCTGGCAGGTCTTCCTCTCGTCGCTCTTCGGCGGGCTCCTGGGTATCGTGCTGCTGATCCCCTTCCGCAAATACTTCGTCAAGGAGATGCACGGCAAGTACCCCTTCCCCGAAGCAACAGCCACGACCGAGGTGCTCGTTTCGGGTGAAAAGGGCGGCAACCAGGCCAAACTGCTCGCCGTAGCGGGTCTGATCGGCGGTGTGTACGACTTCGTGGTCGGGACCTTCGGACTGTGGACCGACGCCGTCTCGACGCGCATCTGCGAATGGGGGCAGGTCGCAGCCGACAAATTCAAGGTCGTCTTCGGGCTGAACACCTCAGCCGCCGTACTGGGTCTGGGATACATCGTCGGACTGAAATACGCCCTGATCATCACCGCAGGCTCGTGCCTCGTATGGTTCGTCATCGTCCCGGTCGTAGGGTCGCTGGCCGAGGCGATCGACCCCGCCACGATGGCCTCGCTGTTGGGCGTCACGAGTGAGAAGCTGCTGTCGGACCCCTCGTCGCTCTTCACCGCCGAGAACCTCTTCGCCTACATCGGCAAGCCGGTCGGCATCGGCGGCATCGCCATGGCCGGCATCATCGGCATCGTGCGCCAGTCGAAGATCATCCGTCAGGCCGTCGGCCTCGCCGTCTCGGAATTCGGCGGCGGAAAGGCGGCCCACGCCTCAACCGAGCGCACGCAGCAGGACATTCCGATGAAACGCATCCTCTCGATCCTGATCGCCACGCTCGTCTCGGTCTTCGTCTTCTTCCACTTCGGGCTGCTCGACGGCTGGGTACAGTCCGTCACGGCGATCCTGATCGTCTTCATCATCGCCTTTCTTTTCACGACGGTGGCGGCCAACGCCATCGCCATCGTCGGCACGAACCCCGTTTCGGGCATGACGCTCATGACGCTGATCCTCGCCTCGCTGGTGCTGGTAAGCGTCGGACTGAGCGGTACGACGGGCATGACCGCCGCGCTGATCATCGGCGGTGTGGTCTGCACGGCCCTCTCGATGGCCGGAGGCTTCATCACCGACCTCAAGATCGGTTACTGGCTCGGCACCACGCCCAAAAAACAGGAGGCCTGGAAGTTCCTCGGAACGTTCGTCTCGGCAGCTACGGTGGCCGGGGTGATGATCATCCTCAACAAGTCGTTCGGATTTGTCGGCGAAGGGGCGCTCGTTGCTCCGCAGGCCAATGCCATGGCGGCGGTGATCCAACCGCTGATGACCGGCGGCCAGACCCCCTGGATGCTCTACTTCTGCGGTGCGGCACTGGCCCTGGTACTGACGGCAATCGGCGTTCCGGCCCTGGCCTTCGCGCTGGGTATGTTCATCCCCATGGAGCTGAACGCCCCGCTGGTCGTCGGAGGACTCATCGCCTGGTTCGTCTCGAACCGTTCGAAGGACGAGGCGCTGAACAAGGCTCGTTTCGACCGCGGTACGCTGATCGCCTCGGGATTCATCGCCGGAGGAGCCCTGATGGGCGTGGTGAGCGCCATGCTGAAGTTCTTCGAGGTGGACTGGTTCCTCGCAGGCTGGGCCTCGACGAACGCCGCCGAATGGCTGGGACTGGTCATGTACCTCGTGCTGATCGGCTACTTTACGTGGCATACGCTCCGCGCCCGGAAGGAAGAGTAACGAAAAACGAATATAACAGTTGCATATCATGGATCTCAAAGAACGTTTTCTGAAATACGTCTCCTACGACACGCAGTCGTCGGAGGAGAGCACCACGTTCCCCTCGACCGAGAAGCAGAAGGTGCTGCTCGAAGCCCTGCGCGACGAGATGCGGATGCTCGGCATGACCGACGTGACGATGGACCAGTACGGCTACGTGATGGGCACGATACCCGCCTCGAAGGGGTATGAGCAGGCCCCGGTCATCGGCTTCATCGCCCATGTGGATACCTCGCCCGACATGAGCGGCAAGGATGTCAAGCCCCGCGTGGTGGAGGATTACGACGGCGGTGACCTGGTGTTGAACGGCCATCTGACGATGCGCGTCGAGGAGTTCCCGGAACTGGTCTTCTTCAAGGGCCACACGCTGATCCATACCGACGGCACAACGCTGCTCGGGGCCGACGACAAGGCCGGCGTGGCGGAGATCATGACCGCCGCCGAGTACCTGATGACCCACCCGGAGGTCAAACACGGAAAGATCCGCATCGGCTTCACTCCGGACGAGGAGGTGGGACGCGGCGTGGATTACTTCGATGTGAAGGCCTTCGGTGCGGATTTCGCCTACACGGTTGACGGCGGCATGGAGGGGGAACTGGAATACGAAAATTTCAACGCCGCGAGTGCCAAGATCGACATCCAGGGCCGCAACGTCCATCCGGGTTATGCCAAGGGGAAGATGATCAACGCCATCGATGTGGCGTGCGAGTTGCAGACGCTGCTCCCGGCGGCCGAACGCCCGCAATACACCGAAGGCTATGAAGGGTTCTACCACTGCGTCGGAGTGAGCGGCACGGTCGAGCGTGCCTCGCTGAGCTACATCATCCGCGACCACGACGCCGACCGTTTCGAAAAGAAGAAGGTCTTCATGTGGGCGTGCGTGGACCTGCTGAAGCAGAAATACGGCAGCGATGTGCTGAACCTCACGCTCAAGGACCAGTATTTCAACATGCGCAAGATGGTCGAACCCCATCCGCAGGTGATCGACAAGGCCCTCAAGGCGATGGAGATGGCCGACGTGAAGCCCCTCGTGCGGCCGATCCGCGGCGGAACGGACGGTGCGCGGCTCTCGTTCATGGGGCTGCCGTGCCCGAACCTTTTCACCGGCGGCATGAACTTCCACGGCAAGTTCGAATACTGCTCGCTCACCACCATGCGCAAGGCCCAGCAGGTGATCCTGAACCTGGCGCAACTCTGGGCCGAATAAACGGCACGGCAGGAGTGCGGAAAAAGACATGACCGGGAGACGGCAAATCCCCCGGAGAGAGAAACAGTTGACAAGATGGATCATTTCGGATTTCTGAAGGTTGCGGCGGCGATTCCCCGGCTGCGGGTCGGCGACTGCACCTATAATATGGAGCGCACGGAGGCGTTGGCCGAGGAGGCCGCACGCCGGGGCGTGGAGATCGCCGTATTCCCCGAACTGGGCATGACGGCCTACACGTGCGGCGACCTCGTGTTGCAGCCCACATTGCTCGATGCGGCCGACGAGGCCCTCGCCCGACTCGCCAAGGCGACGCGCAAACTCCCCCTCGTACTGATCGTCGGAGCGCCGCTGCGCCACGGTTCGGCCCTCTACAACTGTGCCGTGGTGATGACCCAGGGGAAGATCCTCGGAGTCGTGCCGAAGAGCTACATTCCCAACTACGGCGAATTCTACGAAGGCCGCTGGTTCGCCTCCGGGGCCGGGATCTCCGAGGAGCGGATCGACGCCGCAGGCCAGCAGGCCGATTTCGGCACCGACCTCACCTTCGCGGTCAACGGTGCGGAGTTCGGCGTGGAGATCTGCGAGGACCTCTGGGCCCCGATTCCACCCTCGTCGCAACTGGCGATGAACGGTGCGAAGGTGATCTTCAACCTCTCGGCCTCACCCGAACTGGCCGGCAAACACGCCTATCTGCGACAGCTCGTCACCCAACAGTCGGCCCGGACGATCTCGGCCTATGTCTATGTCTCGGCGGGATGCGGCGAGTCCTCCACGGACCTGGTTTTCGCCGGGAACGGCTTGATCGCCGAAAACGGTACGATGCTGCGTGAAGCCGAGCGCTTCTCAACCGAGGAGCAACTGGTCGTAGCCGACGTCGACCTGCAGCGGATAGCGTTCGAACGCCGCCGCAACACCTCGTTCCGGCAGCGGGAGAGTACGTCGGAAAACACGGTCATCGAGATGGAGATCCCCGAAGGGCTGCGGGCTGCGGTGCCGGAGCGCGAGATCGACCCGATGCCGTTCGTTCCGAAGGACGAGGAGCATCGCAGCGAACGCTGCGAGGAGATCTTCCGCATCCAGTCGCACGGTCTGGCCCAGCGACTGCGCCACACCCGCTGCGAACGGGCCGTGATCGGTATCTCGGGAGGATTGGACTCGACGCTGGCGCTGCTCGTCACGGCCCGGACGTTCGATCTGCTGCAACTCGACCGGGCCGGGATCATAGGCATCACGATGCCCGGATTCGGAACCACCGACCGCACCTACAACAATGCCCTGGAGCTGATGCGCGGATTGGGTGTCACGGTGCGCGAAATTCCGATCCGCGACGCCTGCCTGCAACACTTCCACGACATCGGACTCGACCCCGCGGACCGTTCGGCGGCCTACGAGAATGCCCAGGCCCGTGAACGGACGCAGATTCTCATGGACGTGGCCAACATGGAGGGCGGGCTGGTAGTCGGCACGGGCGACCTCTCGGAACTGGCCTTGGGCTGGGCCACCTACAACGGCGACCAGATGTCGATGTACGGGGTTAATGCCTCGGTTCCGAAGACGTTGGTGCGCCATCTGGTAAAGTGGGTCGCCGACACGGAACACGATCCCGCCACACGCGCCACGCTGCTCGACATCATCGACACGCCGGTGAGCCC
>CALUIG010000038.1 GCA_944320625.1 uncultured Alistipes sp. | reverse complement strand
AAGTTAAGCTCACTAACGCCGATGGTACTGCGGTTATCCCGTGGGAGAGTAGGTAGCCGCCTCTTCAAGGTCAGATCTTACGATCTGACCTTTTTTTTGTGCCTGGATATTTGGTGCGGAAGCGGGGATTGGTTACTGATCCTTGCAATGGCTCGGCCTCCCCTGAAACCGTCGTCTTAAGGCGGCAAGCCGCTATCGATGCGTTCGATCATGCTCTGTTCCCGAGCCTTTATGTATTTTATGACAATGGAATTGCGGAGAGCGGTGCTTACCAGGCGCTGCTCGATTTCGTCAAGGCGCCAATCCTGGCATAGAGATTGTCTGTTGGTCGTTGACGGGAGAGATTTTTCGTATTGTGCGCCCAAATGGTTCTGCATTGTCGGGAAAGGTTACCGGGCAATCGGGAAACCATCCTGAAGTTGAATTTTACCAGCGGCGGCGATAACTACCCCGGAGTCTATGAAAAATTCATAAAGGACGAACCGTTTTTGATTGTAATCGCTGCGTTATTCAGTTGGTTTTGTATAATGGAGAATAGCAATAGAAAAGGCGTACTTCTTTGGGAAGTACGCCTTTTGCGTATGAGCTGTGAGGAGTGCTATTTCTATTTGCCCATATAGCTCTTGATGTAGTGGTGGTGCGATCCCCAGCGTTCGAAGGCTGCACGATCCAGCTCCTCCTGAGCCGACGGGTGCGCAATCGAGATCAGCAGACGGGCACGCTCCTGCATCGACTTGCCGTAGAGATCCACGGCGCCGAACTCCGTAACGACCCAGTGCACGTGGAAACGCGTCGTAACGACACCCGCACCGTCCAGCAGCGTCGGGCAGATCTTCGAAACACCCTTGTTCGTGATGGCCGGCATCGCAATGATCGCCTTGCCGCCCTTCGACAGCGAGGCACCGTACACGAAGTCGATCTGACCGCCCGCTCCCGACCAGAATTTCGTGCCCAGCGAGTCGGCGCTGACCTGTCCCGTGAGGTCGATCTGCAGGGCCGAGTTGATGGCCACGAAGTTGTCGTTCTGCGAGATGACGTAGGGATCGTTCGTGTAGCCCACGTCCATCATCAGTACACCCGGGTTGTCGTCGATAAAGTCGTAGACGGCCTGCGAACCCATCAGGAATGTCGAGACCATCTTGCCCGGGTCGGTCTTCTTGGCCTCGCCGTTGATCACACCCTTCTCGACCAGCGGCAGAACACCGTCAGCAAACATTTCGGTGTGCACACCCAGGTTTTTGTGGTTGCCCAGCTGGCTCAGCACGGCGTTCGGAATCGCACCGATACCCATCTGGAGCGTGGCGCCATCCTCGATCAGCGCGGCGCAGTGACGGCCGATGGCCTTCTCGACGTCGTTCGGCTCCGAGAATTTCGCTTCGATGAGCGGCGTGTCGTCCTCGACGAAGATGTCGATCTTCGACATCGGGATCATGGCCTGTCCGAAGGCACGCGGTACGTGTTTGTTCACCACGGCGATCACGTAGTCGGCACACTCCACGGCGGCCAGCGTCGCATCGACCGACGTACCCAGCGATACGTATCCGTGCTTGTCGGGCGGGCAGACCTGGATCATCGCCACGTTGCACGGTACGGCGCCGCAGCGGTAGAGTTTCTGCGTCTCGCTCAGGAAGACCGGAATGTAGTCCGCATAGCCGCTCTGGGTTACTTTCCGCACGTTCGAGCCCACGAAGAACGAATCGAGTTGGAACACACCCTCGAATTTCGGATCCGCATAGGGAGCCGGGCCTTCGGTGTGGAGGTGGTGGATGTGTACATCCTTAAGCTCGCCCGCTTCGCCGCGGCGGCACATGGCATTGATCAGGCACTGGGGGGCCGAAGCCACCGAACTCAGGTGCACGTGGTCGCCCGATTTGATGACCTTGACGGCCTCATCGGGCGTGGTGAAATGGATAGGGTTAGTCATTGCTGCCTAAAATTGCTAAATGGTTAGTCTATCTGTTTGTCCGTTCTTTCCGATTACGGGGCACGGTCCCGGGGTTCGGGACCGTGTACCGTATTTATTTGCGTTTTACCTCGACCTGTTCGTAGCCTTCGACGATGTCGCCGACCTTGATGTCGTTGTAGGATTCGATATTCAGACCGCAGTCCTGACCGACGGTGACCTCCTTCACGTCATCCTTGAATCGCTTGAGCGAGCCCAGTTTTCCCGTGTAGATCACGATACCGTCGCGGATTACGCGGATCGGAGTGGAACGCTGCAGTTTGCCTTCGCGCACGATACAACCTGCAACCGTTCCGACCTTCGAGATCTTGAAGATCTCCATCACCTCGACCGAAGCGACGATCTCCTCCTTCATCACGGGCTCCAACATGCCCTCGATGGCATCCTTGATGTCGTTGATTGCGTCGTAGATGATCGAGTAGAGTCGGATTTCGATCTCCTCCTTCTCGGCGAGTTTGCGGGCCGAGGCCGAAGGACGGACCTGGAAGCCCACGATGATGGCGTTCGAAGCTGCGGCGAGCAGTACGTCCGATTCGGAGATCTGACCTACGGCGGCGTGGATCACGTTCACCTGTACGGACTCCTTCGAGAGCTTGATCAGCGATCCCGACATGGCCTCGACCGATCCGTCGACATCTCCCTTGACGATGATGTTCAGCTCCTTGAACGAGCCGATGGCGATGCGGCGTCCGATTTCGTCGAGTGTCACGTGCTTTTGGGTCATGATGCCCTGCATGCGCTGCAGTTGTTCACGCTTGTTGGCGATTTCGCGGGCCGAACGGTCGTCTTCCATCACGTTGAACAGATCACCGGCCTGCGGGGCGCCGTTCAGACCCAGCACCTGTACCGGAGTCGAGGGCCCGGCCTCGGTGACCTTCTTGCCGTTCTCGTTGAACATGGCCTTCACACGGCCCGTGTAGGTTCCCGAGAGGATCACGTCACCCACATGCAGCGTACCGTTCTGTACGAGCACCGTCGAGACGTATCCGCGGCCCTTGTCCAGCGTCGACTCGATCACCGTACCTACGGCCTTCTTGTTCGGGTTGGCCTTCAGGTCGAGCATTTCGGCTTCGAGCAGCACCTTCTCCAGCAGTTTGTCCAGGTTCAGGCCCTTCTTGGCCGAAACCTCCTGGTCCTGGTACTTGCCGCCCCACGACTCCACCAGATAGTTCATCTGCGAGAGCTGCTCCTTGATGTGGTCGGGGTTGGCCTGCGGCTTGTCGATCTTGTTGATGGCGAAGACCATCGGAACTCCTGCCGCCTGTGCGTGGTTGATTGCCTCGACGGTCTGTGGCATGACGTTGTCGTCTGCGGCCACGATGATGATCGCCACGTCCGTGACGGCGGCACCACGGGCACGCATGGCCGTGAAGGCCTCGTGTCCCGGCGTATCGAGGAAGGTGATTTTCTGTCCGTTGAGTTCCACGCTGTAGGCACCGATGTGCTGCGTGATACCGCCGGCCTCGCCTTCGATGACGTTCGTTTTGCGGATGTTGTCCAGCAGCGACGTTTTACCGTGGTCGACGTGTCCCATCACCGTCACGATCGGCGGACGCGGAACGAGATCCTCCTCCTTGTCCTCCTCGTCGGCGATGGCCTCCTGGATGTCGGCGGAGACGAACTCGATCTTGAAGCCGAACTCTTCGGCCACGACCACCAGGGCCTCGGCGTCGAGACGCTGGTTGATCGACACCATCAGTCCGAGGTTCATGCACGCCGTGATGACCTCCGTGGGCGATACGTTCATCATCGTTGCCAGTTCGCTGACGGTCACGAACTCCGTGACCTTGAGCGTCGAACGTTCCATCTCTTCGCGTTCGAACTCTTCGTTCATCCGTTCGGCGATGGCTTCCCGTTTGTCACGGCGGTATTTGGCGCTCTTGCTCTTGGCACCCTTGGCCGTGAGCCGGGCCAGGGTATCCTTAACCTGCTTCGAAACCTCCTCGTCGCTCACTTCCGGACGGATGATCGGTTTCGGGGTATTCTTGTTCTTGTTGCGGCGACCTTCTCCCGGGCGGGGCTGGTTCTGTCCCTGTCCTCCCCGGTTCTGGTTCTGGCCTCCCTGACCGCCACGGTTGTTCTGGCCACCCTGGCCTCCCTGACCGCTCTGTCCGCCCCGGTTTCCGCCGCCCTGCGCACCGCCCTTCTGGGCCTTGTTCAGGTCGACTTTTTCCTTCTGGAGGCGTTTGCGCTTGTGCTTGCCGCCCGGGACGAATCCCGAGACATCCATCGTGCCGAGCACCTGCGGACCTGTAAGGGTCACCGTTGCCGGACGGAAAATATTGTCCTTCGGAGCCTCGGGCTTCGGCGTTTCGGCAACCGATTGTGCCGAGGAGTCCGGCGTCTCCGCGGCGGGCTGCTCATGCTGCTCGGCCTTCGTGGTTTCCGGCTCTCGGACGGGTTCTTCGGCTTTCGGAAGGACCGTTTGCGAGGCGGCGGCCGGATGCTCCTCCTTTTGAGGAGTCTGGGCCGGAGCTGCCTGCACCGGTTGCGGAGCCGTCGTTTCGACCGGTTCCGATTTCGATACCGGTTCGGCGGTCGGACGGGCTGCTTCGGCCTTCTCCGGGTGTTCTGCTCCGGATGTCGGGTGCTGTGTTGCGGCGGCCTCCGGTTTCACCGATTCCGGTTTTGCGGCGGACGGCGAGGCTGCCGTGGGCTGCGGCGCCTTGGGTTTGGGTGAAAGGTCGATCTTCCCGAGGAATTTCGGCTGCGGGATCTCGTCCTTCACGCTGATGACATTGCTTTTGATAACGACCTCCTTTTCTTCCTCGCGCTCCTGCTTCTTGGCTTCTTCGAGGGTGATGGTCGCCTGTTTCTGCGAGATGCGTTCCCGGATCGAGTCGCGCGCGCTCACGGCACTGCGGTTCGCCCCGAACTCCTTCTCCAGAACGGCATAGGTCGCCGCGTCGACCAGCGTATTGGGCGACCCGTCGCTTTTGATGCCCTTCTTTTGCAGGAAGTCCGTGATGGTGTTCAGTCCCACTTTGAACTCCTTGGCAACCTGAATGAGCCTTAATTTTCTTTCATTACCCATATGTCTCTGTTCTCCTTTCTTGCTTGATGATTATTCGAATTCGGCCTTCAGGATCTCCACGACCTTCTGAGCCTGCTCCAGTTCGAGGTCTGCGCGTGTTGCGATCTCCTCGACCGGGAGTTCCAGCACGCTTTTGGCCGTGTCGCATCCGGCGGCCTTCAGGGCGTCGATGATCCATCCGTCGATTTCGTCGGCGAACTCCGTCAGGGCCACATCCTCCTCCTCGACCTCGCGATAGACGTCGATGTCGTATCCGGTGAGCATTTTCGAGAGCCGGATGTTCAGACCACCCTTGCCGATTGCCAGCGAGACCTGGTCGGGCTTGAGGTAGACCGAAGCGGTCTTCTTCTCCTCGTCGATCGTAATCGAGGAGATCTTCGCGGGATTCAGGGCCCGCTGAATCATCAGCTGCGGGTTGGCCGTATAGTTCACCACGTCGATGTTTTCGTTGCGCAACTCCTTGACGATGGAGTAGATGCGCGATCCCTTCATGCCGACGCAGGCTCCTACCGGGTCGATGCGTTCGTCGTAGGACTCCACGGCGACCTTTGCCCGTTCGCCGGGGATTCGCACGATCTTCTTGATGGTGATCAGTCCGTCGAAGATCTCGGGCACCTCCTGTTCGAAGAGCCGTTCGAGGAACTGGTTTGCCGTGCGCGAAAGGATGATCCGCGGCTGGTTGTTGTTCATCTCCACCGACTTGACGATGGCCTTGATCGTATCTCCCTTGCGGTAGAAATCGTTGGGAATCTGCTCGGCCTTGGGGAGAATCAGTTCGTTCTCCTCGTCGTCGAGGATCAGCACCTCCTTCTTCCACACCTGGTAGACCTCACCGGTGATGATCTCTCCGACCTTCTCCGAATACTTTTCGTAGAGGTTGGCCTTTTCCAGGTCGAGGATGCGCGAGGCGAGGTTCTGACGCAGCGACAGCACTGCACGGCGACCGAACGACGAGAGTTTGATCTCGTCGGCGTATTCGTCTCCGATTTCGTAGGTCGGGTCGATGGCCTTCACCTCGGAGACGGCGATCTGCGTGTTGGGATTCTCGACGGTTCCGTCCTCGACTACCGTGCGGTTTCTCCAGATCTCCAGGTCTCCTTTTTCGGGGTTGATGATGACGTCGAAGTTTTCGTCCGTTTCGTACTGTTTCTGCAGGGCGTGGCGGAAGACGTCCTCCAGTACGCCGATCATCGTCGACTTGTCGATGTTCTTCAGCTCCTTGAACTCGGCAAAGTTGCTGATAAGATTAAGGTTGTCCATGGGATGATTATCTTGTTTTTCGATTTTTGATTTTTCGTGTTATTTGAAGTCGAGCCACTCTTTCGTGTACTTGATCTCCGCGAAGGGGTAGGAGCGGCACACCTTAACGAGTTGTTTGCGTTTTTTGCCCTCGACGGTCTGCTTCTCCTCGTAGGAGAGCGTGATTCCTTCGTCGGAGACCTCGTCGAGCCGGGCCAGGAGTTTCACGCCGCTGAGCAGCAGCACCTCCACGGAATGCCCCACGAGTTTGCGGTACTGGCGCATTGACCGCAGTTCCGAGCCGATACCGGCCGACATTACCGTGAGTGAGAAATCCTCCTCTTCGCGGTCGAGTTCCGCCTCGATGGCGCGGCTCAGTTCCGCACAGGCGTCGATCCCCACCGAGGAATCGCTGTCGATGACCAGTTCGACTTCGTTGCCTGCCGAGCAGGTGCAATCCACGACAAAGAGGTCGGTTCCTTCGAGTTTTTGTTCGGCAATGGCCGTTATTTTCCGGGTATCAATCATGCTTTACGGTCGGTTTAACCATGAAATAAGGGGACTCTCGTCCCCTTATCAGCGTTCGTTTCTGTCTTTCGACAGCGCAAATATACGAAAAAAATCCGAAAAACCAATATCTGCGTATAAAATAGGTGTAAAAATCAAGCCTCCGATTTCGAAGCGTAAGGTTTGATGATTCCGCGCTTCGATTCGCGGATGAATTGGACCAGACCGTCTCGTTCGGGACTTTGTGGCACCTGTTTTTCGACCTCCTCGCATCCGGTCAGGTAGTTCAGTCCGCTCTGGAACAGGATCCGGCAGGCGTCGTGAATCTCCCCGATGCGTTCGGGTGTGAAGCCGCGGCGGGACAGACCGACCTTATTGATTCCGGCGAACCGCAGCGTGTCGTTTCGTACGATGACGTAGGGTGGGAGATCCTGGCCCAGGAGAGCTCCGCCCTGGACCATCGAGTGAGCCCCGATGTGGGTCCACTGGTGGATGGCGGCGTGTCCTCCGATGACCACCCAGTCTCCGACGTGAACCTCCCCGGCCAGCGATACGCGGTTGGCAATCACGCAATGATCACCGACCACGCAGTCGTGAGCCACGTGGACATAGGCCATCAGCAGGTTGTGCGATCCGATGCGGGTTGTGCCCGTGGAGGCTGTACCGCGGCTGATGGTCACGTATTCTCGGATGTCGTTGTAGTCTCCGATTTCTGCCGTTGTGACCTCTCCGGCGAACTTCAGGTCCTGGGGCAGGCACGAGATCGAGGCGGCGGTATGGATTCGGCACCCCTTGCCGATGCGGGCGCCGTCGTGGATTACGGCACCGGGGCCGATCCAGCAGTCGTCACCGATGACGACGTTGCCGGCGATGTAGGCGAAGGGCTCTACCGTGACGTTGTTCCCGATTTTCGCATCGGGATGGACATAGGCCAGATTGCTGATCATATCACTTTTTGTTTTTTACCACCTGGGCCATCATCACGGCTTCACAGGCGAGAGTTTCGCCTACGAAGGCTTTGCCCTCGACCACGGCGACACCGCGGCGGATGGGCTCGAGCAGGTGAATTTCGAATTGGAGCGTGTCGCCCGGGACGACCTTGCGTTTGAACTTTACGCCGTCGATCTTCATGAAGTAGGTCGAGTAGTTCTCCGGATCGGGAACCGAGTTGAGCACCAGGATGCCGCTGCACTGGGCCATGGCCTCGACGATCAGCACGCCCGGCATGACGGGTTCGTTGGGGAAGTGTCCCACGAAGAAGGGCTCGTTCATCGTGACGTTCTTGATACCCGCGACATCGGTTTTGTCGCAGTAGAAGATCCGGTCGACGAGCAGGAACGGCGGGCGGTGGGGCAGCATTCGGCGGATGTCGTTGATGTCGAAGAGGGCGGGTTTGCGGCAGTCATAGGTGAAGCGCGGTTTTTCGCCGGCCTTGCGGATGGCGTGCTTGAGCTGCTTCATGAATTCCGTATTGGCGAAGTGCCCCGGACGTGTGGCCCACACGCGGCCCTTGATCCGCACGCCCAGCAGGGCGAAGTCTCCCAGCAGGTCGAGCAGTTTGTGGCGCGCCAGCTCGTTGTTGCACCTCAGTTCGAGGTTGTTCAGGTAGCCGGACTTGATCTCGATGTCGGGTTTGTTGAAGAGCTTCTTCAGGTGCTCCAGCTGCTCTTCCGGGACGGGATTCTCGACCACCACGATGGCGTTGTCCAGGTCGCCGCCCTTGATGAGATTCATCTGGATGAGTGGTTCGATCTCGTGCAGGAAGACGAACGTGCGGCAGGGAGCGATCTTCTTGGCGTAGTTGTCTCCGGGATTGAAGGTGGAATACTGGTTTCCGATGACCTTTGAATTGTAGTCCACGTGGACCGACACGGAGAATTCGTCGTCCGGGTAGAGGATGATTGCCACGCCCTTTTCGGGGATCGTGTAGACCATCTTTTCGGTCACGTGATAGAAGGCTCGTTCAGCCTCCTGGTCCACCAGCCCCGTTTCGGTGATTGCCTGTGCGTATGCTTGGGCCGAACCGTCCAGGATCGGGGTCTCCTCGGCGTTGATGTCGATCACGGCATTGTCTACGCCCAGGGTCCAGAGAGCCGACATGACGTGTTCGATGGTATGGACGCGATGTCCTCCGGCTTCGATGGTCGTACCGCGCGAGGTATCCACCACGTTGTCACACAGCGCCGGGATTATGGGTTGACCCTCGATGTCGGTTCTCCGGAATACGATTCCGGTGCCGGCCTCGGCGGGGTTTACGGTCATGGTCACCTTGACTCCCGTATGCAAACCCTTGCCCGAGAACGAAATCGGGGCTTTCAGTGTTTGTTGTTTGGTTGACATAAGCGGATAGCGTATATATTTGCGCGCAAAGGTATAAAAAATTCGTGAAAAAGCCTTACTTTTGTCGGAAATTCAGTGTCGAAGCCATGAGTGGAAAACCCGAAGAACCGATCCGGCGGAGTCCCGGAAAGCCCCGCATCCGGCTGCCGTTTGACCAGCGTCGTGAGGATGCGGGGACGTGGGCCTATGACCATCGAGTTGGGTTGTGTGTGACGCTGATAGCCTACCTGTTGCTGATGATCGTGTTTGTGTCGTCGAAGATTGTTGTCGGGCGTCGGGTCAGTCAGCAGGGGATGTTCATCGACCTGCAGACGCTGGCCGAACTGGAGCAGGAGCGTGAGCGTCTTGAGCGGGAGGTCCGAGAGCGCCAGCAGCAGGACCCGATCGACTGGCGGAGCGTCCGCAACGAGGCCTCGAACGAGAATGCCCTCAACGAGCGGCTGCGGGATGACCGCGGGACGAATACCGCGGCACTGAACGAGGCTGCGGCAGCTGCCGAGGCGCGGATGCGAGCCAACCGCGAGGCCTACGAGGAGGGTCTTGCCGAGGAGCGAGCGATCCGCGAGCGCCGCGGTCGTGAGGATGGTGCCGAACGTCAGGACCGCAAGGTCAAGGGGCGGGTGACGGTTTCGTTTTCGCTCACGAATCCCGTGCGGACGTCGCGCTGGCTCGAAGTCCCGGCCTATCGTTGCGAAGGGGGCGGCGAGGTGGTTGTGGCGGTGACGGTGAACCGGGCCGGGGAGGTTGCGGCGGCGCGTGTCGAAGAGGGCGGTGACGAGTGTATGCGTGAGGCGGCCCTTCAGGCGGCGCGAGCGTCGCTCTTCAACATCGATTCGTCGGCCCCGGCCAAGCAATCGGGGACGATTACCTATATTTTCATTCCGCAGTGAGTGGGGCAGTGTGGATGGCTGCGAAAAACGGTTGCACGTTATGAAAACGGAGAAGGAGAAGATGCTCGCCGGTGAGCTTTACGACTGCGGCGACGGAGAGTTGCTCGCCCGTTGGCATCTGGCGAAAAGACTCCAGAAGGAGTACAACGACACCGATTCCGAAGATCGCGTGCGGCAGTCGGCGATTCTCGACCGACTGCTCGGTCCGAGGGGTGAGAACGTTTGGATCGCAGCTCCTTTCTTCGTCGATTACGGGGAGCACATCCGATTGGGCAACAACGTGGAGATCAATATGAACTGCGTGTTTCTGGATTGCAACGAAATTGCGATCGGGGATTTTTCGGGAATCGGCCCCGGGGTGCACATCTATACGGTTTTTCATCCGGTGGTGCCGGAGGAGCGATTGCCGGTCGGCGGCGGATTCTGGCGTTCGCGGACGGCGCCCGTTCGTATCGGAGAGAATGTCTGGATCGGAGGCGGAAGCATTATTTTGCCGGGGGTGACCATCGGGGATGGCACTACTATTGGTGCGGGGAGTGTTGTAACGGAATCCATACCGGCGCGTTGCATCGCCGTCGGGAATCCCTGTCGCGTAATCCGGTGCCTGTGAATCGGCCGTTGCGTGCGGATTGGAAAGCGGGGCGGAGAATGCGCTGTCTGTCCAAGTGTTTAAAGTAGGAAAGATGATAAATATTACGGGTGAAAATGTCGTTTTGGTCGGGGCGTTGCTGCTTTTCGTGGCGGTGATGGCCGGAAAGGTCGCATACCGCTTCGGGGCTCCGGCGTTGTTGCTGTTCCTCGGGGTGGGCATGCTGTTCGGCCTCGATTTTATCTCGTTCCGGTCGGTTGAGATGACGCAGTTCGTGGGCATGATCTCGCTCTGCATCATTCTCTTCACCGGAGGTATGGACACCTCCTTCCAGGAGATCCGGCCCATTCTCGGACCCGGAATCATGCTGGCTACGGCCGGCGTGGTGATGACTGCCGTGGTGCTGGCCGGATTTGTCTGGCTTGTGGCTCCCTGGATGGGGCTTGAAATCTCGTTTCCCCTGGCTTTGCTGCTTGCCGCAACGATGTCCTCGACCGATTCGGCATCGGTCTTCTCGATCCTGCGCAGCAAGAAACAGGGACTCAAACAGCACCTCCGACCGCTGCTGGAGTTGGAGAGCGGTTCGAACGACCCGATGGCCTACATGCTGACGGTGCTGCTGATCGGTGTGCTTACGAGCCCTTCGGGCGGGAGTTTCGGCTTTGGCATGGGCCTGGTTTATCTGGTTGTGCAGCTTGTCGTCGGAGCCTTGTCGGGGTATCTGATCGGGCGCCTGGCCGTCTGGACCATCAACAAGATCAATCTGGCCAACCACTCGCTCTATTCGGTGCTGCTGCTGGCCTTCATCTTCTTCGCCTTCGCCTTCACGGATCTGATCAAGGGCAACGGCTATCTGGCCGTCTACCTCGCGGGCCTGGTCGTCGGGAACCACAAACTCAAGCAGAAACGTCCGTTGACGGTTTTCTTCGACGGATTTACGTGGCTGATGCAGATTGTCATGTTCCTCACGCTCGGACTTTTCGTCAACAGCGACGAACTGCTTCGTCCCGAGGTGTTGCTGCTGGGCGGAGCCGTCGGGGCTTTTCTGATCCTCGTGGCACGACCGGTTGCGGTTTTCGCCTGTCTGCTCCCGTTCCGTAACTTTTCGACCAAGGCCCGGGCGTATGTCTCCTGGGTCGGATTGCGCGGAGCCGTTCCGATTCTCTTCGCCACCTATCCCCTGATGGCCGGGATCGAACATGCCGACCTGCTGTTCAACGTGGTTTTTCTCTCGACGATCATCTCGCTTGTCGTGCAGGGCACGACGGTCAGCGGCATGGCCAACCTGCTGGGACTGGCCTATGAGGAGCGCGAATCGGCCTTCAACGTCGAGATGCACCACGAGGAGATGAAGTCCGCCTTCACCGAAGTGGAGGTTAACGAAGGTATGCTTGAGGCCGGGGGAACGCTCAAGGACATCTCGCTGCCTGAAAATACACTGGTCATGATGATCTGCCGCGACGGGGAGTATTTCGTTCCCAAGGGTAAGACGGAGCTGATGGTGGGAGACAAGCTGCTGGTGATCTCCGACCGCAGCGAGGAACTCGAAAGCGCATATCGGGACATGGGTATCGACGACGTGATGAAACTCGGATAACCCCCCCCCTCCTCCTTCTTTGTAAAAAAATCCCGGATCGCACGACGGCGGTCCGGGATTTTTTCTGTCTGCGGATCGGTTTCTCCGGCTGCGGATCGGTTTTTCTGTCTGCGGATCGGTTTTTCTGCCTGCGGATCGGTTTTTCCGGTCAGCGGAGGCGGTTTTTCAGAAAACTCCGGCGGGCGTAGGCGAAGAAAAAGAGAACTCCGAGGACATTGACCGCGAAAGCCAGCCAGAAGGCGGCCGAATAGCATCCGAGATGTTCGGCGACGCTGCCACCTCCGATGATGCCGATTCCGACGCCGAGGTCCCAGGAGGTGAGGATCGTCGAGTTGGCTGTACCGCGGCGTTCGTGGGGGGCGAGGTTGATGAACATGGTCTGCATGGCCGGGTACATGTGTCCGTTGCCCAGACCGATCATCAGGGCTGCGGCGTAGTATCCGTAGAGGTTCGGCACGGCGGTGAAGACCAGGTAGCCGCACATCGACATCAGCATTCCGGCCGATGCGTTGTGGACGATCTTTCCTTCGCGCAGGGACTTGCTTCCCATGAGCCGGGAGAGGATCAGACCGGCCGCCAGGAGCATGAAGAAGGTGCCAGATCCGGAGGTGATGTGGAGGACCTCCTGGCTGTAAATGGCGATGTAGGTCGAGATCACGCCGAACGAAAAGGCGAAGGCCGCCACGCAGATGCCTTCACTCCAACCTTTTAGCAGGATGAATCGGTCGAGTGAGACCTTGCTTTCGCGGCGGATCGGCTGCCGTTCCCGGCAGTGGATCGTGGAGTCGATGGCCAGTCCGATGAAGGCGATCACCAGCGAGAGGGTGAAGAGCAGGTTGAAGTTGTGGATCGTGTGGTAGATGTATAGTCCGGCCGATGGACCGATGGCCATGGCGATGTTGTTGCTCAGCCCGTAGTATCCGATTCCTTCGGATCGGCGCTCCGGGTGGAGGACATCCACGGCCATGGTGCTGCTGGCCACGGTTGTGGCTCCGAAGGGCCCTCCATGGAGTGTACGGATGACGGCGAAGAGGATCAGCGACCCGGTGATGAAGTACCCGGCAAAAAGGAGTGCGAAACAGAAATAGCAGATCAACAGGACCTTTTTGCGCGAGAAACTGTCGACGACGAATCCGCTGAACGGTCGTACGCAGAGAGCCGTCAGCGTGTATCCGCTCAGGACGATTCCGATCATGGCCTTTCCGGCCGAGAAGGTGTCGCGCAGGTAGAGCGGCAGCAGCGGGGTCAGCAGATAGAAGGCGAAGAAGAGCATGAAGTTGGCGATCCAGACCTTCACGTAGTTGCTGTTCCACAAAACGGGCTTTTCCGTCCGGGTATCCTTTCCGATCATTCCTTTGTTGGTTTAGGCGTTCCGTTTGCGGCGTCGGCGCGGCGGGTTTCCGGGCGGATTGGCGGCGGGGTTGCGTAGTCGGCGGCCGGGAGTCCCTTTCCGGGGTTCATCTTCCGGAAGGAGTACTTTCCGGGTGCAAAAATAGTGATTCCGGCCTTTCGTTGGACCTCCCGGGGTTCCGAAATGTGCATTTGCCGGTTTTTGCGGCTAAATGCCGCCTCCGTTTTCGAATCCCGAGACCGTGGCCCGGCCCTGGATGACCCGCGAGCAGGGCGGCAGGTCGGAGGTCTGCCAGACGTTTCCCCCGATCACCGAATCGTGTCCGATGCGCACGCGGCCCAGGATCGACGAGTTGGAGTAGACCACCACCCGGTCCTCGAGAATCGGGTGACGGGGTTCTCGGAGGATGTTCCCTGCGGCATCGAACTTGAAGCTCTTGGCGCCGAGCGTCACGCCCTGGTAGAGCCGCACGTGGTTGCCGATGATGCAGGTTTCTCCGATCACGACCCCCGTTCCGTGGTCGATGCTGAAGTAGTCGCCGATCGTGGCACCGGGATGGATGTCGATTCCGGTGGCCGAATGGGCCATTTCGGTGATCAGACGCGGCAGGATCGGCACATCGAGGCGCCACAGGGCGTGCGCAAAACGGTAGTGGGTCATGGCCGTCAGTGCCGGATAGCAGAGGATGACCTCTTCGAAACTTGCGGCTGCGGGATCGCCGTCGAATACGGCCTTGACATCGGTTCCGAGCTGCCGGCGCAGTTCGGGGAGTTCATCCAACAGTTTCCGGGCCGTTTGGCGACCGAACTCTTCGGCATCGGGTGCCGAGTCGGGATGGAAGACGATGCATGCCCGGGAACTCTGGCGTATGAGGATCTGCGCGAGTTTTTCGAGCAGGTCGCCGACCGGCTCCGGATTGAAATAGCCGGTGAAGACCACGGCCCGGAAGAGGTTGACGGCCTGTTTCAATTCCGCGGGATCAATCCCTGCGGGGGCGGTTGCGGGGATATGGGGATCGGGAGCGGAGAGTCGGTCGGCGATCTGCCGCAGCGGGAGGTCGGGGTGTTTCGGTACCATTGGATTAGAAAAGGATGTCGGTTCTGTAATTGTCGAAGTCGTAGAGCGGGGTGGAGAGGTAACGTTCCCCGGTGTCGGGCAGCAGGACGACGATCGTTTTGTTGAGGTTCTCCTCCAGCCGGGCGAGTTGCAGGGCGGCGTATGCGGCCGCTCCGGAGGAGATGCCGACCAGCAAACCTTCGCGGGAGGCCAGCAGTCGAGCCGTGCCGATGGCCTCGTCGTCGCTGACGGGGAAGACCCGGTCGACGACCTCCGGATCGTAGTTTGCGGGGACGAACCCCGCACCGATTCCCTGGATCTTGTGGAGCCCCGGGGCACCTCCCGAGAGGACGGGAGACGAGGCAGGCTCTACGGCCACGATCTTCACGTCGGGATTCAACTCCTTGAGCCTCCGTCCCGTACCGCTGACTGTTCCGCCCGTTCCGACCCCGGCCACGAAGAGGTCGACCCTCCCGCCGGTTCCGTTCCAGATCTCGTCTCCCGTGGTACGGTAGTGGCGTTGGGGGTTGGCGGGGTTTTCGAATTGTTGGAGGATGACCGATCCGGAAATCTCCTCGCGCAGGGCCCGGGCACGGGCGATTGCTCCGGTCATTCCTTCGCTGCCCGGAGTCAGGATGACCCGTGCGCCGAAAGCGGCCACGAGCCTCCGGCGTTCGATGCTCATCGTTTCGGGCATGGTGAGGATCAGCCGATAGCCCTTCAGGGCGCAGACGAGCGCCAGCCCGACCCCGGTATTGCCGCTCGTGGGTTCGATGATCGTGGCGCCGGGGCGCAGCCTTCCGGCGGCTTCAGCCTCTTCGACCATTGCCAGGGCCACACGGTCCTTCACGCTTCCGGCGGGATTGAACGATTCGACCTTCGCCACGACCCGTGCGACGGCTCCGGCCTCCTGCCCGAGTCGGGCCAGTTCGACCAGCGGGGTATGTCCGATGAGTTCCAATGCGGATTTTGCGATTGTTTCCATTTTTTTTCGGGGTTTGGATACGAAAAAGGGGCAACAGTATGAAAATGCTGCTGCCCCCATTCCTTTTATTGGTGAATAACGGATAGAATGCGATTTTAGGTTCGATGCGTTTCCGCACTTTGCCCGGCAGCAGGTACGATGGAGCGGCAACGACAACACGTTGCGGCACAACAACACATCGTATGGATCATTCCTGCCATGATTTTCGGGCTTTTCGGATTCGGATCTTTCGGATCCGGGACAAATATAATAATTTTTTTGAAAATATCCGATCCGGCGAGTTTTTTTCGGGCGAGATCTTTATTCGGATCGTTACCCGGACGTGTCAGGGGCGGACGGAGCCCGGTGGCGTCGCTGCCACCACTCCGAGATCCACATGACACCCAGTCCGATTCCGACTCCGACAACCGATTCCAGGAACCGCAACAGACAGTTGATGGCCGGCGGCAGGTGGGGATTCTCCTGCGAGACGAGCAGGATGACGATCAGCGAAATGGTGGCGATGTGCCCGTTGACGTAGATGCCCAGGATCATGCTGATGATTTCGAGCAGGAAGACCGAGCCGAGCATTCCGAGGACCGAGAAGTGCCAGATGCTGAGGTATGCGAAGGCAATCAAGGCGCCGATCGCGGTTCCCAGGACGCGCATCCAGCCTACGGGCAGGGATTGTTTGAGTCCGGGTTTCTGGAGGACGACGACCACCGACGTGCAGGCCAGGATGGCCCCCATCCAGTGCGAGGCGGAGTGGAAGGCCCCGGTGAGATAGGTTCCGGTGAGGTAGGCCAGCCATACTCCGACGCAGGTTGCGGCGGCGTTGAAGGGTTGCAGGCGGACTGCGATCCGTTGCAGGAGTGCGGGTCGGGATTTCGGGCTCCCGGGTTGTTCAGATGTCATGCTTCCGGATCCAGCAAGAAACGGGCCGAGGATTTTTCGGGGCCTCCGGCCTTTTCGGTTCCTTCCCGGGATTGTCCGGTTCGGGGAATTGGCGTTCCGGAAAATTTGCCCTATTTTTGCACCCCGTACACCAATATTCCGAACGTATGGCATCAACACCTCTCCGTCGGGGCGGTTTTTTTGCACTCACCCCCTTGCTGGTATTTCTGGTCAGTTACCTTGCCGTCTCGCTTCTTGCGGGTGATTTCTACCGGATGCCGGTCTCCGTGGCCTTTATTGCGGCATCGGTCTACGCCGTTGCCGTGATGCGCCGCATGCCCTTCTCCGAGCGTATCGGACACTTCTCACGCGGGGCCTCGGATCCGAACGTCATGCTGATGATCTGGATCTTCGTTCTGGCGGGGGCATTTGCCGAATCGGCCCGCAGCATGGGAGCCGTGGATGCCACGGTTGCGCTGACGCTGCACCTTCTGCCGGGGAGTCTGCTTCCTGCGGGGCTGTTTCTGGCATCGTGTTTTGTCTCCTTCTCCATCGGCACGTCAGTGGGGACGGTCGTCGCCCTGGTTCCCGTTGCCGCGGGTCTGGCCGGACAGACCGGGCTGAACGATGCCTGGCTTACGGCCATTGTGGTCGGCGGAGCGTTTTTCGGGGACAACCTGTCGTTCATTTCCGACACGACGATTGCCGCCACCCGGACCCAGGAGTGCGACCTGCGGGACAAGTTCCGGGTGAATGTCCGGATCGTGGCTCCGGCCGCGATACTGACCCTGGGCATCTATCTGGTGACGGGAAGCGTTGCGGAGATCCCGACCGATCCCGGTCCGATTGCCTGGGTTCGGGTCATTCCCTATCTGTTGGTGCTGGTGACGGCCGTTGCGGGACTGAATGTCATGAAGGTACTGCTGCTGGGCATCGCCTCTTCGGGGGTAATCGGTCTGGCGTCGGGGAGTTTCAGCCTGATGGATTGGTGTGGCGGCATGGGGCAGGGCATAACCGGGATGGGGGAGTTGATCATCATTACGCTGCTGGCCGGCGGTCTGCTGGAGATGATCCGTCTGAATGGCGGAATCGACTGGATCATCGAGCGGATGACCCGTCGGATTTCGGGACGTCGCGGTGCGGAGGGGACGATTGCGGGGTTGGTGTGCCTGGCGAACCTCTGTACGGCGAACAATACGATCGCCATTCTGACCGTGGGCCCGATTGCCCGGTCGATAGCCGACCGTTTCGGGGTAAGCCGTCGGCGGAGCGCGAGTCTGTTGGATACCTTTTCCTGTTTCACGCAGGGACTGCTTCCTTACGGGGCCCAGTTGTTGATGGCAGCGGGACTGGCGGGATTGTCGTCGCTGGAGATCATGCGCTATCTGTATTACCCGGTGATTCTGGGTGTTGTGACACTGCTGGCCATTCTGTTCCGCTACCCGCGGCGGGTCTGACCTCGGGACTGGGAGTCCCGGTTGCGCCCGGTCGAGAATATGAAAAACCCTGCAAACCATTTGTTTGCAGGGTTTTTCAGCATTTTCGGGGATTTTCTTTCGGGGTTTATGGCTTCTTGCCTTTTTGGGCTCTCTTCCTTCCTGGCCTTCCTGGCCTCCTTGACCCTTCCTGGCCTTCCTTGACCCTTTCTGGTCCTCTTTGGCTCTTTTTGCCCCCCCCCTCTTGGCGGAGAGAACGAGATTCGAACTCGTGGTACGGGTTGCCCCGTACGTCGGTTTAGCAAACCGG
>CALUIG010000037.1 GCA_944320625.1 uncultured Alistipes sp. | reverse complement strand
TTTGCTTCAAATCTTGAAAAATGCGCCTGCAGGCTGCCGCATCAACGCTTCAGCAGCCCGTATATATAAAGGAAGCGACGGTAGAGAATCCCCACATCGAGGCCGTCGGAGAAGGACATCTGGTAAGCCAGTCCGATAAAAACCTGCCGGAACAGGGCTGCGGCCTCCGGAATGTCGGTATCCGCACGCAGTTCGCCGCGCGCGACCCCACCCCGAATGATGTCGTTCCAAAGTTGCTCCTCCTTTTCCATCCATTCGTGGAGCTTGCGCTTGCCGTCGGGATAATAGAAGAGCACCTGCTGGTAAAGGTGGAAATAACCGGCATTGGCCAACTCTCCGGGCATCTTCTCCCGCTGGATATTGCCCAGCCGCACGATCTCGGACATCGTGCGCCTCACACCTTCGACGTATTTGTCGATGAAATCGCGCAGAGAGCCGTCAGACGGGGCGAATTTGTTCGCGGGATCCTGAAGATGAAAGAGATAACGATCGGCCACGGCGATGAACAGGTCGAGTTTCGAGGGATAATAGTTAAAGATCCCGGTTTTGGTCAGCCCGACACTCTGGGCAATCATTTGCAGGCTGACACTCTCGTAATTCATCGACATAAAGAGTTGCAGCGCATTCTGCAGTATTTCCTCCCGGTTGGTTTTCATACTTGAGCATATTAACCTTCCAAAGATACAACCATTATTCGAAAAAACAGACGGGATCTGCCGTCGAATATCTCTTCATGGGACAATCCTGCGGTTCCACGCGCAGGACAGAATCCGGCCCCTACGGATTGACTTGTTCAGACAATACGGGCACTTCGCATCAAATGCGCATCAAAATTCTTGGCAAATATTGGATATCACTCCAGAAAATTTGTTACCTTTAAATCCAAAACCCTATTTGTCGGATGTGCAGGACCTCAGCGGATTCCGCATAAAGAACACATAAAGGAAAAAGAATAGTCGAACAAATATTGTATATCCATATATACATTCATGTATGATTCCCCCCAAAAACATATCGGAAACGATCGATTTTATCCACACGCTTCATGACGATGACCTCGAGTCCAATCTAAAGTCAGTAAACAATCTCATAGAGCAGATCTCCAGGGATCCAAAGGCAAACCCCGAAATTATTCATCTCTTACAGGAATACAAAGCAACTTTGGAGAGATGCAATCATCTGAATCAGGAATCAGAAATCAGATGGTTCGATTTGAAAAAAAAATGCCATGACTTAAGGCAAGAAAACGAGGATCTAAAATTCAGATGCCTTAAGCTGGAAAATAAAAACAGTGCGTTAGATCAACAAATCAAAGCCCTCCAACTGCTGCACTGTGGACCAAAATCAGAGCAAAATTCGATTCTTGCCTCTAACGTGAAAGCTTATAAGAATCTATACATCTTCCTTTTATCCCATCCGAAAAATCATGCGGCGGTAAGTGCTGAAATATTGTCCCGCATGAACTATCTCGATAAAATGACTCGGGATGTCATTTTCATCATGCCCGGTTATAAAACAATTCGTGATGACCTTACTGTTGTCAATAACCCGGATACGAACCTGCAGTTCGGATTTGATGAAAATGTCTTTATCGAAATCATCCAAGATCTTGAAGACAAATCAAACGGTAAATTTTTGTATAAAGATGCTTGTGAATTAGTTTTCATAGGCGTCAAACAAAATGGAGAATATGACTTCAATAGCCTGACAAGACTCGACTTGAATTTCCTGGCCTCCAGAAGAAACATAGACCCTATCAGTCTGATTTTATCCGTCGCCCAACAATTCAGAACCGAAAAAGAGGCACAAATCGATGTAAAGAAATACATCTGGCAAATTTTGGGGGAACTAACCATACAAGAAAAGCAACCCGCCATTAAGGTTTTTATTGCGGGTGCAAAAAAATTGAAAATCGAACGCTCCCTGATAAGAGAAGAATTGAGCAAGGTTGAAAACACGCATGACATTGATATCCGATCCTTGACCTTTGAAGATTTTGCAACTTCACTAACAGGTCAAAACCGGGGCAGACAGACTGATTATAACCTGTTTATCGAAAAAGATGCGAATGCGGTCATCTTTATATTCGATACTACTGCCGGTGAAATCACAGAAGAAGAATTTAATATTGCGTATAATTCCTTGATGAAATGCCAACATCCAGATATTTTTGTTTATGTCCGAAAGCCAAACTTGCTTCGAAGGCTATTAACGGATAACAAATTGCGCAATATCAAAAATCGAATCTTTGCCTACCAGAAAGAGTATTATGTCGAGTATGAGAGCCTTGAAGATTTGAGGTATCTGTTTTATAGCGATATGACCTCCTATTTTCTAAAATGGAAGAATAAAAATGAATCGGGACCCACTGACCCCGGTTCAAAACATCTCTCCGAAGTGTAGTTATGAAGACCGTGAGGCCATAAACCGCGCAAAAGCACGCCTCAATCCGCAAAATGGCAGGACCTGACCGAGTCCGGAACTACCGCTCCCGAAGACTCGCACAATACGCCGTAGGGGTCATCCCCGTCTGCTTCTTGAACATCTTGCTGAAGTGCTGCGGATACTCGAATCCCAAACTGTAGGCTACCTGCGCAATACCATCTCCCGTCGTCAACGCATTCTTCGCCCGTTGTACAATATACGCCCGAATATAATTCCCGGCCGTATCCCCCGTCATCTTCTTGATCAGATCCCCGAAATAATTGGCAGACATGCACAACGAATCCGCACAGTACTGAACGGACGGCAAGCCCCGGGACATTTGAAGATTCCCGTCGAAATAGTCCCGGAGCAGACGGTCGAATTTCATCAGCGTATCCGTATTCTCCAACTTGCGGGTCAGAAACTGACGGTTGTAAAACCGTTGGCAGAAATTCAATACCAGACCGATATAGTTCACGATGATCGAATCCTGAACCGAATCCCGCTTCCGGCCGATTTCATCCCGGATCTGTCGCATCAGGGAAACCAGAACGTCGTGCTCCTCTTCGGTCATGTGCAGCGCCTCGTTGATCCGGTACTCGAAAAACGAATACTCCCCGATCGTTCGCTCCAGCGGGGTCCCGTGCAACAGGTCCGGATGGAACAGCAAGGCCCAACCCGTCAGATTCACCCGCTCCCCATTGTCCTCCTTACCGCCGATCTGTCCCGGAGCAACACAGATCACGGTCCCCTTCTTATAGTCATACCGCCCGCATCCGTACGACAGATCGATCTCCGCCTCGTCGTGGAAAAAGATCCCATAGACGCCGTAATGGTTCAGACTGTGACGGACCGGTGACACCTCGGCAAAATCAATGACACTGACCAGAGGGTGACGATCGACAACACCCACATAGCGACTGTAATCGCTTACGTTTTGCACTTTCAGGATCCGGTTCATATCTTTCGCGTTTGATTCCCTTCCACAAAAATACGGTTTTCCGGCTAAACGACGAAGGGTCCGCACGACAATCGGTAAAATAGACACAAGCTTCCCGCTTATCGACACATGACACAGGGCCCGGATCCCTAACTTTACACCAGGAAAAAAACGCTAAAATGAAAAACCGAAGAAAATCCGTACAAAAGCAGATCCGAAACGACGAAATCGTACGCTACCTCGCCGAACGTTACCATACGACACCCCTGAACGTATTGCAACGGTTTCTCGAACAGAACGATCCTGCAAAGGATACGGACTGCGCAACATTCCGGCTCGAAGAGAACGAAATGGCCATCCTGCGGGATATGACGCTCGACAATCATTCGTAACAGCATACGCTCATGGACAGAAGAGATTTTTTGAAGGCGGCATCGCTGGCCACGGTTTCGGCCATCGGAGCCTGGACGGGAGTCGAAAAGGTATTCGCTCACATCCCGTCGCAATCGGGGAACGGACAACCCGGACAAAGGAATCCGTCGGATGCCATGGGAATCAGGAGACTCCGGGATCTGGATGTTTCGGCAATCGGTCTGGGGTGCCTGCCGATGGTCGGATACTACGGCGGAAAATACGACAAACGGGAGATGATCGCCCTGATCCGCCACGCGTATGATCGGGGTGTGACCTTTTTCGATACGGCAGAAGTCTATGGCCCCCATACCAGCGAAGAGTGGCTCGGTGAAGCCATTGCCCCCTTCCGGAACCGGGTTAAGATCGGCACCAAATTCGGATTCGGGGTCGAAGAAGGGATGAATACGGCCCTGAACAGTCGTCCCGACCACATCCGCCGCGCCGTAGATGGATCGTTGAAACGGCTGAAGACAGACCATATCGACCTGCTGTATCAACATCGGGTAGATCCAAACGTCCCGATGGAAGAGGTCGCAGATACGGTAAAGGAGCTGATCCGGGAGGGTAAAGTGCTGCACTGGGGATTGTCGGAGGCCAGTGTCCGATCCATCCGCCGGGCACATGCCGTCTGTCCCCTCTCGGCCGTACAGAGCGAGTACGCTATCTGGTGGAGGGAGCCCGAGACGAAGATCTTTCCGACGCTCCAGGAACTCGGTATCGGATTCGTACCCTACTGTCCCCTCGGACGGGCCTTTCTGACCGGTACGATCCACGAAAACAGCCGATTCCTCAAAGATGACCGGCGCTGGAATCTGCCGCAGTTCCAGCCCGAGGCCTTGAAACACAACATGCCGCTCGTGGCTCTGGTCCGCCGGTGGGCCGAGCGCATGGGAATCTCTCCGGCTCAATTCGCACTGGTCTGGATGCTCTCCCGCAAAGCCTGGATCGCCCCGATACCGGGCACGACGCAAACCGCGCATCTGGACGAGCTCCTCGGAGCCGGAACCATCCGGATGTCGGCCTGGGAGATGGAGGCATTCGACCGGGAATATGCGGAAATCGATCTGATGGGACACCGGGCAGACCCCTTCACCGAAAGCCAGATCGACAAATAAAATAATAGCCAACACCGAATGGAACGGATGTTCTCAAGCATGTTTGTCCGTAGAGGCCTGCCCGCCCGCGGAACCGGGTCCAAAGAGAGTTCCGAAAAACATCTCGCACCGGTACATTCCCGGCGATACGGACAGAAAACACGCCATAGGAGCCAAACACTGCGGCTCTCCGACCAAACACCGCCCAATCCCGCAAGCAAAATCCACAATTTCATCCAATAAATGAAACGACCATGAAACGGTTTCTCGTATTTTCAGTATCTTGCATTCTAACTCTACATGTCATGGCACAGGAAAAAATCGTACAAACGGCTGGCCGCGACCAGTTGGGAGAGTTCGCCCCCAAATTCGCGGAACTTAACGACGACGTCCTCTTCGGCGAGGTATGGAGCCGTACCGACCAACTCGGATTGCGCGACCGCAGTCTGGTGACGATCACTTCGCTCATCAGCCAGGGAATCACGGACAATTCACTCGTATTCCACCTGCAGTCGGCACGGAAAAACGGAATCTCCCGCTCCGAAATCGCCGAAATCATCACCCACATCGGATTCTATGCCGGATGGCCGAAGGCATGGGCCGCATTCAACCTCGCCAAAGAAGTGTGGGCCCCGGATACCTCCGGAGATGAGGACATGGCCGCATTCCAGCGTGAAATGATCTTCCCGATCGGTGAACCCAACACGGCCTATGCCAGGTATTTCTCCGGAAAGAGTTATCTCGCCCCGATTTCACACGAACAGGTGAGCATCGCCAACGTCACCTTCGAACCCCGCTGCCGCAACAACTGGCACATCCATCATGCGGATGAAGGTGGGGGTCAGATGCTCATCGGTGTAGCCGGACGCGGATGGTATCAGGAGGAGGGGCACCCCGCCGTGGAGATTCGGCCCGGCACGGTGATCCACATCCCCGCCGGCGTGAAGCACTGGCACGGTGCCGCGGCCGACAGCTGGTTCGCACACCTCGCCTTCGAGGTCCCCGGCAAGAACGCCTCGAACGAATGGCTCGAACCGGTATCGGACGAAACCTATGACAAACTTCCCCAATAGGTGCGGAAGTCCCCCCCTCAACGATGCCTCCGGCAAAGGCGGGACCATCGGTATCCGTGTGGAGCGGCCAGACCCTTATCGGGTCTGGCCGCTCCGTAGCGTATTGCCGCCTACCCCGCGGAAAAGCGCAGAGACGGCTGCAAACGAAAAAGCAAAAGCGGCAAGGCGGAACCTTGCGGCAAAATATCGACAAACAGACGGAAAGAGGAGGGGTACCGTCCCGATCGCCACATGAATCCCGATCGGCCGATCAAGGGATCCACAACGTCTCCGCAACCCCGAAGTGCTGCGTCAACATCCGCCCCAGCACGTAAAAATAGTCCGAAAGGCGGTTCAGCCACACCAGAGCCGTGGCATCCGCACCGAACTTCGCATCCGCACGCAGCGCGGCCCGCTCCGCCCGCCGGCACACCGTCCGACAAATGTGGCTCAGCGAAACGGCCGGATGACCTCCCGGGATCGTAAACTTGTCAATGGCCGGCAACGACGCCTGCAGGGAATCGATCCGTCCCTCCAGCCACGAAATCGTCTCCGAGGGAAGCGGCGTCAGTTTTTCACGACCCTCCTTGTCGGCCGCCAGCAACGCCTCGACCGTCATCAGACGCGAAAGAATGCGGTTCAGGTCATCCACCGTCTCCGCAAGTGTCGAATCGCCACGCAGGTGGTCCGTCAGCAAGGCCGTGAAGGCGCCCAGTTCATCCACCGTCCCGTAGGCCTCGACCCGTTCGTCCGTCTTCGGAACCCGCGAGCCCCCGATCAGCGAGGTCTCGCCCCCGTCACCCGTCTTCGTATATACTTTCATATCCGGAAGTGTTGTTTTGGAAGATAGTTATTGAATATCAGCAGGTAGGCCCGGTTATCGACCGTCGTCGAGCGGTGTCCCGCAACGATCTGGGCACACAGCGCCTGGCGTTCGCGCCCGTCGTAAGGCGACAGGACCGCCACCGTATGTCCCCCCTCAGCCGCAGCACGGACCAATGCCAGGGTCTCCGCACGCGGCAGATCTCGCGTCACGAGGCACAGATCCGCATCCGCACGATTCATGCCGAAGGTCGCATAGCCGCAATGGATCGCCAGGTTCTGCAACTGTACGGCACGCCGATGCGGGACCCCCGCCGCCAGCAGCCCCTCATAAAGGGCACGATCCCCCGGAAGCAGTTCCCGACGCATGAAAACCTCCCGCACGATGTCGTAGACGAACGGCGAATGCACTCCGTGTCCCCGGAAGTAGCGCGCCCGCGAAAGGCGGTTGCGCAACTCCGCAACCCGGCGCGGAAGGTGCAGCGACAAACGGTGTCCGGCAAGTTTCATCGCGTCTCCTTTTTCAACTGTCCCGCCAGGCGCCCCGTCGAAAAGGCGATCTGGAGGTTATAGCCCCCCGTATTGGCGTCGAGGTCCAGCACCTCCCCCGCCAGGTAGAGACCCGGCACCTTCAGCGACTCCAGCGTACGGGGATTCACCTCCTCGCAGCGTACTCCGCCCGCCGTCGTCACGGCATACTCGAACGGCGCATAGTCCGTAATGGGGAAGGTCAGTCCCTTGAGCGTGCGGATCAGACGCGTAACCTGCGCGTCGGTGATCTTCGACACGTAATCCTTCGAATGGATGTCCAGCTCCCGGGCCAGAGGATGCACCAGCGGCTGCGGAACCAGTTTGCGGAGCAGTTCGCCGAAGAACTCCGTCGGGGCCAATTCGGCTCGCTCCCGCGCAATGCGCTCCCGAAGGACCTCTTCGCTCAGCGCCGGTTTCAGGTCCACGACCAGTTTCACCCGGTGTCCGTCGATCAGCGCATCCACCGCATCGCGGCTCATGCGAAGCGCCACGGCGCCCTCGATGCCCCGCTCCGAAAAGCCCAGCTCGCCGAACTCCTCACGCACCGGTGCGTTATCGATATAAAGGGTTGCCCGGATGTTGCGAAGCAGCAGACGGTCCAGGTAGCGGGCCTGGGGGTGTGACGTCACGAGCGGCGTCAGCGACGGACGCAGCGGTTCGATCGTGTGGCCCAAGTCGGCGGCAAACGCATAGCCGTCGCCCGTCGAACCCGTAGCCGGGTAGGAAACACCCCCCGTAGCCAGAATCACCGCCGGGCACTCCTCCTTGCGCTCGAAGCCCCGCTTGTTGATGTATTTCACACCGAAGACCCGGCCCGAAAGGGTCAGGATCTCCGTCACACGCGTATCGTAACGGATCTCGACGCCGTTGTCGACGCAATAATCCAACAGCGCGTTGGCGATGTCCCACGCCTTGCCGCTCTTCGGAAAGACCCGATCCCCGCGTTCGACCTCCAGCTTCACACCCCGCCGCTCGAAAAAACGCATCGTGGCCCGGTTGTCGAATCCCGCAAAGGCCGGAGCAAAAAACGCCGCATTGGTGCGCACCTGCGAGGCGAACTCTTCCGCAGGGCGTGCATTCGTCACGTTGCAACGACCCTTGCCCGTAATGCGGACCTTGCGGCCCGATTTCTCCATTTTTTCCAGCAACAGAACCCGACGGCCCTGCTGGGCCGCCGTCCCGGCCGCCATCAGTCCCGCGGCTCCCGCTCCGACGACAATCACGTCGAAACCCTGTTTTTGCATTTGTGCTTCCATACGCCTGCAAAATTAGAAATTTTAATGCGAAGATCATCGTCCCGAAGCCAAAATCATCCGGGAACTCCCTCCGAAAAAATTCAGCCGCAATTCCCGCGATTTTTAATCCCCTTTTTTTCTTTTTTATTCTCTTTTCACTACCTTTGCGCCCGAAAAATCGTTCTAACTATGTTGAGCAGAAGATTACTCCGAATCAAGGTCGTCAAGGCCCTCTTCGCACACATCAAGTCGGGCGCTGACAACATGATGGCTTCGGAAAAAACGCTGATGGCCTCCGTGGACAAGGCCTACGACCTCTATTTCCAGATCCTGACGCTCCCCGTCGAGGTCGCACGCTACGCCGAACAGCGGCAGGAACTCGCCAAACAGAAGAAACTTCCCACGCACGAGGACCTCAACCCCAATACCAAGTTCGTCGACAACGCCGTCATCCGGATCATCGCCAACTCCGATGCCGTCAACGACCGCATCGCTGCCCGGAAACTCGGCTGGGAACGATACCCCGAACTCATCCGGACGCTCTATGCCCGACTCCTCGACAGCGACTACTACAAGGAGTACATGCTGCGCGACGAACGATCCTTCGACGAGGACAAGCACCTCGTCGAAGAGTTCTTCAAGGAGCTCCAGAACTGCGAGGCGCTGGATGACGTCCTCGAAGAGATCTCGATCCTCTGGGCCGACGACCTGCCCTATATCATCATGATGATCATCCGCTCCCTCTCCGGACTCCGCGCCTCGCATTCCGAGATCCGAGTCCCCGCCAAGTTCAAGAGCGAAGAGGATCCCGAATTCGTCAAAACGCTCTTCGAAAAGGCCCTGGTCAACTACAACGCCTATCAGGACTATATCGAGAAATTCACCGCGAACTGGGATGTCGAGCGCATCGTCTTCATGGACAACCTCATCATCGGGACCGCCATGGCCGAACTGACCTCCTTCCCGGCAATCCCCGTCAAGGTGACCCTCGACGAATGGATCGAAATCTCGAAATACTACTCCACGCCCGGAAGCAGCACATTCATCAACGGCGTGCTGGACAAGATCGTCGCTTCGCTCACCGAAGAGGGACGCATCAAAAAGGCCGGACGCGGGCTCATCTGACACCCTTTCCCCCGCATGCCGCTACGCCGTCTGCTCCCCGCCGGAACCCGTCTGAGACGCTCCCTGCTCCGGATCGGTATCGCCGCCGCACTCCTGCACGGTGTTGCCGCATGCCGGGAAAAAGGCCGCAGCAGCGCCCAACCCGACACCCCAAAGGGCCGGATCATCGCAATCACGGACTCGATGCTCGTCCACGGCAGTACGGATACCATCCGTTTCGGACGTCTCGGTTCCGGGGAGATTGCCGTGCAACGCTTCTGGATCGAAAACAAAACCCCGAAACCCATTGTCATCGTCTCGACCCGCAGAAGCTGCGGATGTACCTCCCTCGATTTTGATAAACAGCCCATTGCCCCCGGGAAAACCCGACGGATGGAGATGACATTCGACTCCCGCGGCGAACACGGCTGGCAACTCAAAAACCTGGAAATCCGCTTTGCCGGGGAAAACCGCCCCCTGCGACTCCTTGTCGAAGCCGACGTCGAATAAATGCTTGTTTTTTCGACAATATTTTCTACCTTTGTCCCGTTAACTTTTTCAACACCCGAATTTTTCACTAAAAACAGAATAACCGATTATGATCAATTTCCTTCAAGCTGCTCCCGTAGAACCCCAGCCGGGATTCATGCAACAGTACAGTTTCATCATTATGATCGCCCTCATGGTGCTGGTCCTCTGGCTCTTCATGTGGCGCCCCGAAGCCAAGCGCCGCAAGCAGATGCAGGCCTTCCGCGACGGCCTCAAAAAGGGTGACAAGATCATCACCGCAGGTGGTATCTACGGAGTCGTCAAGGAGGTCAAGGAGAACTCCCTGCTCATCGAGGTCGACAGCAACGTCACCCTCCGCATCGACAAGAACATGGTCGTGGCCGACAACTCGGACCTCCAGCGCCAATAGATCGGAAGCCGAAAAAACAAAAACGGGAACGGTAGGATGCCGTTCCCGTTTTTGTTTTTTATCCCTCCATTTCGTACCTTTGACCCGCTTTTTCAACACAACAACCCAAACGATCCTCTCATGATACGACATATCTCACATACCTGTCAGGGAACCTGCTCCCGGAATATCGACATCGAAATCGAAGACGGAATCATCCGAAACGTCTCGTTCTTAGGCGGATGCCACGGAAATACCCAAGGGGTCGCGGCCCTCGTCCGCGGAATGAAGGTCTCTGAGGTCATCGACCGGCTCCAGGGGATCGACTGCCACGGAAAAGGAACATCCTGCCCCGATCAGCTCGCACGGGCCCTGAAAAACGCATTGTAACGCCCCCAAAGCGGGTTCGGAACGGATTTTGCTCTCCTCCTCTCCGGAATCAAACCCGCAAAAAAATGTATTTTATCTGGTATCTACTCATCGGTCTGGCCGCCGGATGGCTCGCCAACCTCATCGTCAAAGGGTCCGGAGCCGGACTCATCGTCAACCTCATCGTCGGAATCCTCGGAGGAATCCTCGGCGGCTGGATCATCTCCCTGATCGGATGGGTCCCCGTCGGTACGCTCGGAAGCCTTGCCACGGCTGTCATCGGTGCCATCCTCCTGCTCTGGATCGCAGCCCTGCTCTCCCGCCGCAAGCACCCCGAAGAGCGGAAAAAAGCCCGGTCATGAACCGTGCGGAAAACCCCGGGAACAACGCCGAAGTCCGAAAGGCAGAATCCGACCCCAACCGCGAAACGATCGACCTATTCGCCGCAGCGATCGACCGCAGAACCCGGTGCGGAAGAACGGAACAAAGCCATGAACCGGACCGGACCCGGCAGAGCCCCGATCCCGATGGAAATGCACCGCAGGGCGAAACCCCAAAAAACGGACTTCACCCTGAAAGCCCCCATCCGACCCCGTCCACGAAAAAAGGTGACCTTTGAAAGGTCACCTTTTTCAGGTTGAGCTGCCGGGATTCGAACCCAGAACGACAGAACCAAAATCTGCTGTGTTACCATTACACCACAGCTCAATCTCTTGCTCGAAAGCGGGACAAAGATAACGAAAAATTTGCAAATCCAAACCCCGACCCCGATTTTTCAATATCTTTGCCGCCGAATTTATCGACGTTTTTTATATTTTGAACGTATGATTACCTCCATGATTCTGATCTTCGTCGTGGGATACCTGTTTATCGCACTCGAACACAAAACCCGAATCGACAAGTCCGCAATCGCCCTGCTCATGGCAGGAGCCATCTGGACCCTATTCAGCCTCCTCGGGAACGACCCCAAAATCCAACACGAACTCGTCGACCAACTCGGCGATACCTGCGAAATCCTCGTATTCCTCATCGGAGCCATGACCATCGTCGACCTGATCGACTCCTATGGCGGATTCGCCGTGATCACCGAACACATCACGACCCGAAACAAACGAAAACTCCTCTGGCTCATCGCCTTCATTACCTTCTTCATGTCCGCAGCCCTCGACAACATGACCACCACCATCATCATGGTCATGATGCTCCGAAGACTCATCCCCGACAAAACCGAACGCTGGATCTTCGCCGGCGTGATCGTCATCGCCGCCAACAGCGGAGGAGCCTGGTCCCCGATCGGAGACGTCACCACCATCATGCTCTGGATGCGCGGCAATGTCTCGGCCGCAAACCTCTCCGCAAACCTGCTGATCCCCTGTATGGTCTCCGTCGTGATCCCAACCCTCATCGCATCCCGGTACGTCGCAAACAACAACGCACAACCCGTCGCCGACGAAAGCCCAGCTCCATATCCCCAGCACATCGGACCCCGACTCAGAAAATTCATGCTCGTCGTCGGAGTCCTCAGCCTCCTCTTCGTGCCCCTGTTCAAAAGCATCACAAACCTTCCCCCATACATGGGCATGATGATCTCCCTGGGAGTCATGTGGATCCTCTCCGAACTCATCTGCTACCGCAAACGGAGCATCCGAAACATGGAGGAGTCGATCCAACCGCGGGTCACCAAGGTCCTCAAGCACATCGACATGCCCACGATCCTCTTCTTCCTCGGAATCCTCATGGCCGTCGGAGCCCTCCAGACCGCCGGAATCCTCTCCGACATGGCCGACTGGCTCGACCGGAACGTCCACGAAACATTCGCAATAGCCGGCGTCATCGGAATCCTCTCGTCGGTCGTCGACAACGTCCCGCTCGTCGCCGCCTGCATGGGCATGTATCCCGTGGCCGATGCCGCCGCCGTGGCCGCCAATGCCGACCCCGCATTCGCCCAGGCGTTCGTCCAGGACGGGCTCTTCTGGCATCTGCTCACCTTCTGCGCCGGAGTCGGCGGAAGCCTCCTGATCATCGGCTCCGCCGCAGGTGTCGTCGCCATGGGACTCGAACGGATCAACTTCGCCTGGTACCTCAAGCGGATCTCCCTCCCCGCACTGGCCGGATACCTCGCCGGAATCCTCATCATCTGGATCGAACACAGCCTCATCGGAATCTGAGACCCCCACAACCGACCCATACAACACCGAAAGGGTGGCAGTCGTTTCAGACTGCCACCCTTTCCTGTTCATGCCCCGAGGCCCCGAAAATCCCGGACCGTCCGGAATCAGCCCAGTTTCGACAAAAACTTCGCCCGATCCACGATGTAACGGACATGCGTCCCCTCGCCGATCATTCCGCCCGAGTCCCGGGCTCCGACGTTGAAGGTCAGTTTGCGCCCCTCGACCGCCGTCAACACCGCCGTGGCCGTAATCTCCGCACCCAGTCCCGAAGGCTTCAGGTGCAGGACGTTCATCTCGGAACCCACGGTCGTCGACCCCTCCGGCAACTCCCCGGCAACAGCCTCCAGCGCCGCATGTTCCATCAACGCCACCATCGCCGGCGTGGCAAATACCGAAAGGTCGCCCGAACCCATCGCAGCGGCCGTATTCTCCGCGGTCACCGTCGTGACACTGCGGGCAGAAAGTCCTTTTTCCAGCATAATATTCCCGTTTTGTTGTTCGTTTGATTCCGGAATCACTATCTTTGTCCCGTATCAGGGGACAAAAATACGAAATTTTCAACGCCCGTGAAAAAATGGATTCTCCTCTTCGCCGTACTTTGTGCCGCATGTCTCGACGTGTCGGCACAGGGCGGCCGCGGATTCTGGCACCAGGAGTGGGAGGTCCAGAACGGAGACTCGATTCCTCTGATCCACGTCCTTCCCGTCTACGTCTTCAGCCGGCCCGTCGATCTGAGAAGATACCGAAGACTCGTCGATGCCGTCAAGAAGGTCTACCCCATTGCCAAGATCGCCCGGGCGAAAATGGCCGCCATGGAGGAGGAGCTATGCCGGCTCCCGACCAAAAAGGCGCAGAAAGAGTACATCAAACAGGTCTATCACGAAATCAAGGAGGAGTACACCCCCGTGGCAAAACGCATGACCCGCACCCAGGGACGGGTCCTGCTCAAACTCATCGACCGCGAAACCGAATACACCGCCTACGAGGTCCTCAAGGAGTTTCGTGGAGGATTCGTCGCCGGATTCTGGCAGGGCATCTCCAAGATCTTCGGACAGGACCTCAAATCCCAATACGACAAGGAGGGTGAAGACCGCATGATCGAGCAGATCGTCATTTACTACGAAGCCGGGCTGATCCGCTGACCCTCCCGCACTCCGAACCCCGCAGACCCGCTTCAGCTGGCTCTGACAGTTGCTGACGGGCTCCAACGGCACGCGAAGATCGGGACCGGAACCGGTTTTCCGGAGAATCCCGTCTTCCCACGAAAAATCCGGACGGTACCCGCCCCTCGAAGAATTCACCTCACGAAAAACCCTCCGGGCCCGTTCTCCCGAAAAATCCCGGTTTTCGGGGAGCCTGCTCCACCCGAAAAATCCGGCCCGGACCCACTCCTCGAAAAGCCCTCCGGCCTCCCGAAATCCCGACCGGAAAAGTGGTATCCGGACGGAATCGGAAACCCCCGTCAAAATCGGCTCAAAATTTCGTATCGATAGTTATTATATTGAAATTAGTTACAAATTGTTACTTTTGACAATCCCTATCGATGCGATCGACACAGCCCCCCGTTCCGCATCCTGCAAAAACCCGATCTACAACCGGCTTTTTCCGGTCCAAAAAACCGCAAAAAATGCAAAAACAGGCCTTTAAAGCGCATATAAGGCCACTTTTAGTACATTACGGACCCAAACCGAACCTCCCCGAAGATACCCCGAACCAAATCCAAAAAACCACTTTTTCCGACCAAAAAACAACCTTTTCCGATCCCGAACAAGGGTTTTGAAAAAAATTTTTTTACTTTTTTTTGCCCTTTTTAATTACAAATCGTTACTTCGAATCAATATGCTGTAAATCAGTATTTTAAATTATTTGAAAAACATAACCCCGGTGCAGATCCGACCCACTCGCTTACATTTCGGCCCGACACCACACTTGTTTTAATCATTTATAATCTCTTTTTTTGCAGCGACAGAAAGTAATTTCACCATGCAAAAAACAAAATCTCTACTCCTGAAATTCGCTTTCCTTGTGTGTTCATTACCCGCCCTGGCCCAGGGGGGGGGACCATCACGGTCAGCGGTATCGTCACGTCGGCCGAGGACAAAAGCCCTCTGATCGGCGTACACGTGATTTCCGGTAGCGCAAGCGGCGTCAGCACTCTCGCCGACGGATCCTATTCCATCACCGTTGCCCCCGGAACCGTCCTCTCATACCACTACATCGGCTACAAAACCGCCGAATTCACGGTCCCCGGAGGCGACAAGACAATCTCACACAACGTCGAACTCCAACCCGAAGCCCAGGCCCTCGACGATGTTGTCGTCATCGCCTACGGAGTCCGCAAAAAGGGTACCATCGCCGGTTCCGTCTCGACCGTCAAGGCCGAAAAGGTCGAATCAACCCCTACGGCCGCTTTCGACCAGGCCCTCCAGGGACAGGTCCCCGGTCTGACGGTCATGTCCAGCACCGGTGAGCCCAGCGTCGCCGCGACCATGAACATCCGCGGTACCAACTCCATCAACTCCGGAACATCGCCCCTCTATATCCTCGACGGTATCGCCATCTCGAGCGGCGACTTCAATACCATCAACCCCGCCGACATCGAGTCGATCTCCGTGCTCAAGGACGCGTCATCCACCTCGATCTATGGCGCACGCGCCGCGAACGGCGTGATCGTCATCACCACCAAGCGCGGACGTATGGCCGAGAAGCCCAACATCACCTACCGCATGCAGCTCGGTTTCTCCCAGCTTGCAAAGGGAAACTGGGACCTGATGAACACCGCCGAACGAATCCAGTATGAAAAGGAGATCGGACTCTCCACCGGAAAGGACTACAACCGACTCGGACAGATCGACGTCTGCTGGCTCGACGAAGTCTACAACAACGCGGCTCTGCTCCAGAATTACGAACTCTCCGTATCGGGTGCCACCGAAAAAACAAACTACTACGTCTCGGGCGGCTATTACAGCCAGGACGGTATCGCCCTCGGGTCCTATTTCGACCGGTACTCCATCCGCGCAAACGTCGAACAGCGCGCCGCAAAATGGCTCAAGATCGGAACAAATACCATGCTCAACTACCAGAACATCGAACAGGCCGACGACGGCGAATACTCCGTCGTGACCCCGATCTCCGCAGCCCGCTTCATGCTCCCCTACTGGAACCCGTACAACCCCGACGGATCCATTGCGTCGGTCAACGACGGATCCTGGAAGGGTGACGGACTCAACCCGATCGAGTGGCTCGGCTACAACCGCCGCGAATACAAGAAATACAAACTCGTATCGAGTATCTTCGCCGAAGCAACCGTCATCGACGGCCTCTCGATCAAATCGCAGTTCAACGTCGACTACTCCCACACTACCGGCTTCGGTGCCTCCGCCCCGAGCTATGCCCCCAACCTCGGAGAAGGTAGCGCCCAGCGCATGTCTACCGACGGACTGACCCTCTCGGTCACAAATACCGCAAACTACCAGTTCCGCGTCAACGGAAAACATGCTTTCAACTTCCTCGTCGGACAGGAGGGTCTCAACTACCACTACGAGGACTTCACGATCCTCACCGAAGGACAGAACAATGACCGGCTGACCAACATCACCTCCGGTACCCGCGCCTCGGCATGGAGCGATACCACCGATGACGACTACGCCTATCTCTCGTTCTTCGGCCGTGGCGAGTACAACTACGACGACCGTTATTACGCCGACTTCTCGATCCGTGCCGACGCTTCGTCGCGGTTCGGTGCAAACCGCCGCTGGGCCGGGTTCTGGTCCACGGGATTCATGTGGAACCTCCGGAACGAGGCCTTCATGGAGGGTGCCCGCCGCTGGCTCACCAACGCGCAGATCGCCATCAGCACCGGTACGTCGGGTAACTCCTCGATCCCCAACTATGAACACCTTGCGCTCATAAGCGGAGGTCTCGACTACTACGGCGACGCCGGTATGGCCCCCAGCCAGCCCGGAAGCGACGACCTCGGGTGGGAGAAACTCTGGACCACGAACCTCGCATTCCACTTCGGATTCTGGAACCGGCTCAACGTCGACCTCGAACTCTACAACAAACGGACCACCGACATGCTCATGCAGGTGCCCCAGTCCTATGCCTACAAGGGATACGGATACTATTGGGACAATATCGGCGTGATGGTCAACCGAGGCGCCGAAATCAACCTCTCCGGAACGGTCATCGCCACCAAGGACTTCATGTGGTCGCTCAACGCAAACGTCTCCTACAACAAAAACAAGATCGTCGAACTCTACAACGGCGTACAGGAGTACGAGATGGCCGCCACCTCGATGAAACTCGTCGTCGGTCACGACTCCGGTGAGTTCTACGTCAACCGCTTCGCCGGCGTGAACCCCGTCAACGGCGACGCCCTCTGGTACACCAAGGACGGCGAAATCACCACCGAAATGCGCGACGAAGACAAGGTCCTCATCGGAAAAAGCATGAACGCTCCCTGGACCGGCGGTTTCGGAACAAACCTCTCCTGGAAGGGTATCGCCCTCTCGGCGCAATTCTCCTGGGTGGCAGACCGCTGGATGATGAACAACGACCGCTATTTCGACGAGTCGAACGGCCGATTCAGCACCTACAACCAGTCGCGGAAACTCCTCGACCGCTGGAAACAGCCCGGCGATGTCACCGACATCCCCCGGCACGGCGTCTACACCGAATTCGACGACCGGCTGCTCGAAGACGCTTCCTTCCTGCGCCTGAAAAACCTCATGATCAGCTACACCTTCCCCGAAGAACTGATCCGCAAAACCCGATTCATCAGCGGCCTGAAGATCTATGCCCAGGCACAGAACCTGCTGACGTTCACCAGCTTCTCCGGTCTCGACCCCGAAGGTACGGGAAACATGTACCAGGCTCAGTACCCCATGTCGCGCCAATTTACGTTCGGCCTCGACCTCATGTTCTAAAGATTGATGACAACCATGTTACGAAATATCAAATTCATTTGCGCCGCCATGCTGCTGGCCGTCGGGACCTCGTCGTGCCTCGACAAAATGCCCGAATCATCCATCCCCGAAGGGGAGGCCATGCAGACCTTCGACGATGCCGAACAGATCCTCACCGGTATCTATGCCGGAATGAAAAGCGCCTCGCTCTTCAGCGGAACCCTGACGATCATGCCCGATGTCCAGGCCGACCTGGTCTATGCCGTCGAAGACTTCTCGAACGTCTACGGTCCCGCCTGGCTCTGGAACATCCTCTCCACCGACAGCGACGTGGAGAGCGTCTATGCCGGACTCTACGCCCTCATCAGCCGCTGCAACTTCTTCCTCGAAAGAATCGATGCCGTCAAGCAGCAGGAGACAAACATGGACAACCTCACCTATCTCGATTTCTATACCGGTGAGGTCTACACCATCCGTGCCCTCTGCTACTCGAAACTCATCGAGTGCTTCTGCAAGGCCTATGACCCCGCAACGGCCGAGAACGAACTCGGCGTCGTGCTCCGCTCGAAATACTCCGAGCCCGAACCCATGAAGCGGGCTTCTTTAAAGGCTTCCTATGAGTTCGTCCTCGAGGACCTCCGACGCGCCGAAGAACTGCTCGACAACGACTACGATCAGTACAACTCGATCTATGCCACCGCGGCAGCCGCTCAGGCCCTCCATGCCCGGGTCGCCCTCTACATGCAGGACTACCAGACCGC
>CALUIG010000036.1 GCA_944320625.1 uncultured Alistipes sp. | reverse complement strand
GCTTCGCGCGACGAGGCCGCCGTGAAGAAGGCCCTCGACGCCATCACCGAGTGCGTGAAGACCAAGCAGGGCAACCTGCTCGCCCTGGCCGTCGAGGCCGCCAAGGTCCGCGCTACGCTGGGTGAGATCTCCGATGCCTGCGAGGTCGTCGTAGGACGCTACAAAGCCGTTATCCGTTCCATTTCAGGAGTTTATTCGTCAGAAGTGAAAAACGACAAATCCTTCGAGCACGCCAAGGAGCTGTGCGCCGAATTCGCCAAGAAAGAGGGCCGTCAGCCGCGTATCATGATCGCAAAACTCGGACAGGACGGTCACGACCGCGGTGCCAAGGTCGTAGCCACGGGTTATGCCGACATCGGCTTCGACGTCGACATGGGTCCGCTGTTCCAGACCCCGGAGGAGGCCGCCAAGCAGGCCGTCGAAAACGACGTACACGTCGTCGGCGTCTCGTCGCTGGCTGCCGGGCACCTCACGCTCGTGCCGCAGATCATCGCCGAACTGAAGAAGCTCGGACGCGAGGACATCATCGTCATCGTCGGCGGTGTGATTCCTCACCAGGATTACGATGAGCTCTACCGTGACGGTGCCGCCGCCATCTTCGGCCCCGGTACGCCGATCGCCACGGCTGCCATCAAGATCCTCGAGATCCTGATGGAGGAGTAATCCCCGGTAAACAGACTTTCCGATCCCCTTCGGCCCCGTGCCGGAGGGGATTTTTCGTAAGAGAGAAAGAGGAGGGGCGAAAGGAGCGGCGAAAGGAGCGGCAAGTGCAACAAGGGCTGCAAGGGCAGCGAGGGAGGGGGCAGCCGGAAGGAGGGAACGGAGGTTGCGGAAGCAGTCGGAAGAGGCGGAGTGAGCAGGCAAGATGCGGAGCAGAGAGAAAAAGGGAACAACGTCCGCAGCGATTCGACCCGGTCAAAGGCAGGCACAAGAAAACCGGGTATCCCGGCACACAGTCGGAACACCCGGTTGGATTGATACCCGGAACGGCTTACAGGCAGGCTTCCAGAATCCGGCGGGCCATTGCCCCGTCGACATTCCCGGCCTCCCCGTGGTGCACGCCCGAAGCCGTGAAACGACGCTCGATCTCGGCGATCGTCGGCTCCCCGATCCCCTCTTCCGAGAGGCGTGTCGAGAGACCCAACGAACGGAAGAAAGCCTCGGTCCGCTCAATCGTCCGGTCGATGCGCTCCGCCTCCGTACCGTCAGTGATACCCCAGATCCGTTCGCCATACTGGAGCAGTTTGCCGTGCTTCTGGTCCCGCAGCGTACGAAGCGTGCCGTTGATGACGATCGCCAGCGTCGCACCGTGCGTCAGACCGTGCAGGGCCGTCAGTTCGTGGCCGATCATGTGCGTCGCCCAGTCCTGCGTCACGCCCATGCGGATCATGTCGTTCAGAGCCAGCGTCGCCGAAAGCATGTACTCCGACATCGTATCGTAGTCGCGCTCGTCGCCCAAGGCCCGAGGAGCCACCTCCACAACCGTATGCAGGATCCCTTCGGCCCAACGGTCCATCAGCCGCGACTGTCCCGGCGTAGTCATGTACTGCTCCAGTACGTGCACGAACGTATCGGCCAGTCCGCAGGCGATCTGCCGCTTCGGGAGCGAATAGAGCGTCTCCGGATCGAGGACCGAGAAGACCGGATAGTTGCTGTAAAAGGCATATTTCTCCTTGGTCTCATAACGCGAGATCACCGCTCCGCAGTTCATCTCCGAACCCGTGGCGGCCATCGTCAGCACCGAAGCCAGCGGTACGGTCTTCGTACTGCTTCCCTTGAGCACCAGGTCCCAGGCATCCCCCTCGTAGAGCAGCCCGGCCGAGATCAGTTTCGTGCCGTCGATCACCGACCCGCCGCCCACGGCCAGCAGGAAATCGACCTTCTGCTCCTTGCCCAGGGCAATGGCTTTGCGCAGGGTTTCGACCGAAGGATTGGCCTCGATGCCCCAGAACTCGATGAAATCCCGCCCTGCAAGGGCTTTGACAACCTGGTCGTAGACACCGTTGCGTTTGACGCTGCCGCCGCCGAAGGTGATCATGATACGTTTGTCGGCCGGGATGAATTCCGCAAGACGGGCGATCTGCCCCTTGCCGAAGACCAGTTTGGTCGGATTCTGATAGATGAAGTTGTTCATGGCAAAAAAATTTTGTTGTTACAAAGATAACAAATCCCCGGGAAAACAGGAGCGTTCCGAGCCAGGTTTTCAACAACCCCCGACCGAGAAATCCCGGAAAAAGGCGGCAGAGCCGCACCGGCATAAAAAAAGCGGGGAGCGATCCGCAAATCTCTCCCCGCCTGAGACAGAACCCGGCTCTTAGAAATACTTGCCGCGCAGATCCTGGATCCGGGCCATCTGCTGTACGGCCGGAATCGCAAACTGCTGGGCCATTCCTTCGGCCATGGCCTGAGCACGAACCTGCTCGCCCTCCGAAGTCTGTTTCTCCTCGGTCTGCACGTCGCCCAGTTCGAATACATACACGCCCGACATGCCCTTCACCGGAGCCGACAGGACTCCCTTTTCCGATGCGGTGATGGCTCCAACCAGACGCGGCTCCACACCGACACCGTCGATATAGAACGATCCGAAGGCGATGCCCGAGAAGTCGGCAACCTCCGAGCCGAGGCTTGCGGCCTGATCGGCAAGGGTCGAACCCGAAAGTTCCTTGACAATATAGTCGTATTTCTTGTCACGCAGCACCTGGGAACGGATCTGTGCAGCCACCTTCTCCAGCGGTGCGTATTCATTGTCGTCGATCTCGGTCAACATGGCGATCACATAGTCCTTGCCCACGGAGAAGATCTCCGAAACATCGCCCTTGTCGGCGCCATAGGCCCAGCGGGCCACGTCACGCGAATCCTCCAGCCCGCGGATCGTACGGTCGCCCTGGGTCAGCGTTGCAACCCGCGGCGTCACGGCTGCCGTCGAAGCGGCATCGGCAAAGGCCTCCGAAGAGCCCTTGGCATTGACCATGAACGATCCGGCCTGGTTGTGGATGTCACGGCGCGTAGCAGCCGAAGCCTCTACCGGATAGGTGATCGATGCCACCTGAACGTGCTTCGAAGGTTTGTCGGCCCGGTAGATCTGCATCAGCTGGATGGCATCGCCCGAAGCAATCTTCACGATGTCGCCGGTCTTTACGCCGGCCAGTGCATCTACGAACTCTCCCGTGAAGGCCGAGAAGGGCATCACACCCACCTCACCGCCATTGGCGGCCGTAGCCTCGTAAACCGAATACTGGGCTGCGGCGGCAGCGAAATCACCACCCTTCTTCAGGGCCGTCAACAGACTGTCGGCCAGCGACTCCTGCGTATAAGGCAGGACGATGTGGCGGATTCCGATCGAGTCCGGAGCCATCTTCGCATCCAGCACGCGGGCCATCGTCCACTCGTTGTTCTTCAGTACGGGGCCGTACATCTCTCCGGCCATCAGCGCCTTGGCCTCCTCGTCGGAGAGCTGCGCCGCAGTCACGTAACTCTCGGCGATCCGGCCGTTGCGGTTCGCACGGACAAACGACTTCACCTCGTCCGTAGCCGCAAACTCCCGGCCCACCTCGGCGGCCGTATTCTCCAGTGCCAGCAGGTCGTCATCCGTAGGCGAAACCTCGAATACAACGTAGGTCAGCGTCCGGGACGGAGTCTGCTTGAACTGATCCTTATGACTCTTGTAGTAGTTCTTCAGATCGCTCGACGATACCGTGAAGAGCGAATCGGGAACGGCCGAATACTTCTTCCCGGCCCACTTGCCCGAGAAGGTCTCGTTCGCACTCTTCACCCCCTGGGCCACCTCCAGCGAATTGACATAGACGCCGCCCTTGACCAGTCCGAAGAACTTCTGCAACTCCCGCTCCAGGCGTGCCTGCTCGTTGAGCTGTGCCCAGGCCTGGGCTGCCTGTGCATTCGTCTCGGCCTGCGCCAGGAACTGATTGACGGCCTCCACGTTGTACTGACCCGTACGCGGATCCGAGAACCACGAATAGAAGGCCTGCGAAGGCTGCTGCCCGCTGACCATCGCCAGACGCTCGGGCTCCGTAACCCTCAGACCCATGCCGTCGAAACCGGGCGTCAGGACATACCGCGAAATCAAAGACTGCCACACGGCATTGGCCAGCATGGCCGACTGCTGCTCGTCGCTCTCCTGGACGTTGTTCTGCGTCTTGATCCGCTCGTACTCGTCGTAGTATTCCGAATAGTTGATCTTCTCGCCGTCGATTACACCGACGCGGGGATCATTGCCCGAGAAGCCCATTTCGGTCTTCAGGGAGAGGATGAATGCCAAGAGGGCCAGTGCAATGATGATCGAAAGCACGACGCCGAACTTGGTACGTAAAGTGTTTAAACTTGCCATATAAATGTTAATTTTTCGTATTGTTTCGAAAGATCAGCCAAAGGTAGTAAAATATTCGCAAATAGACTCCCGCACATTACAATTTTTTCACCCGTGCGAGTTCGATCCGCGACCGGGTCGTACGCAGGATCCGCAACTGAAGCCCGTCGATGTAGAGCGTCTCGCCAGCCCCCGGGATCCCTTCGTAACGGTAAATGATGAAACCCGCCAGCGTATCGTATTCCCGATTCTCCTCGATGCCCAGGCCGTAACGTTCGTTGAGATACTTCACCTCCAGGCGGCACGAAAAGACATATTCGTCCGGACCGACCTGTTTTTCAACCAGATCCGGGGAATCGTGTTCATCCTCGATCTCTCCGAAGATCTGCTCCAGCACATCCTCCAGCGAGATGATCCCCGCCGTACCGCCGAACTCGTCGATCACCACGGCGATATTCGACCGGTGCTTGATGAAGTTTTCCAGCATGAGCTGAAGGGGCATCGTCTCGGGAACATAGTTCACCTCCATCATCACGTCGGCAATCTGTGCCGGTCGCGTGAAGAGACTCTTCGAATTGACGTAACCGATGATGTTGTCGATCGACTTCCGCCAGACGAAGATCCGCGAATACTTCGAATCCACGAAACGTGCCGTCAACTGCTCGATCGTCGTGTCGTCGATGTCCACCGCCTCGACGTCCACACGCGGAACCATACAATCCCGGACGCGGAGGTCGGCGAAATCCAACGCATTCTGGAAGAGTTTCAGTTCGTTGTCGGGCTCCGAATGCGCCTCCGGGCCGTTCGTGTCGAGCAGCGCCGCGAGATCCTCCCGGTCGAAACTCGGCGTGATGTTCTTCTCCTCGACCCGCCGTCCCAGCAGGCGCAGAATCCCGTGCGACAGCAGCGTCGTGAAACGGGCCACGGGATAGAGCACGATGTAGAAGAAATAGATCACCGGAGCCAGTGCCCGGTAGTAGAAGTTGGGATCGTTGCGGAAGACCGACTTGGGCAGAAACTCCGCAAAGAAGATAATGATGATCGTCGAAACCGCCGTATCAATGGCCACCGATCCCTCCTGGGCCAGCTCCTCCCAGCCCAGCAGACCGTAGATTTCACGCAACAGCATCGACATCGCCAGCGAATAGATCACCAGCGCGATGTTGTTGCCCACCAGGATCGTCGTAATGTACTGCCCCGGATGACGGGCGAACACCTCGGCGATGCTGTCGAACATCCGGCTCTGTTTGCGGTCGATCTCCAGCTTGAGCCTGTTCTTGCTCGTAAAGGCGATCTCCATGCCCGAGAAGAAGGCCGAAAGCAGCAACATGAAGACGATCAGAATCAGAGAAGTCACCATCACAGTCATTTTTTGTTTTCCGGAAGACGGAGACCGGAGGCCTCTTCAACCCGGGCCTCCTCAAGCAGGGTCCCGTTGACACGAGCCTCCTTGGCCCGAGCCTCCTCGACATGCGTTTCAGCGGCCTGCGACGCCCCAACCCGGGATTCGGTTCCGGCCGGGAGATCCCGTGCACCGCCGCGCACCGGAGCCACCCGACGCTCGGAGGATGCCGCCCGTGCAAAACCCGAGTCCGGACGGATTCCGGCCCCGGGCAATTCCCGCAAAGTCCGGTCGCCGTTCCGAGCCTCCGCCGGACGCGGTTCCGGGCGATTCCGCTCCCGTCCCGAAGTGCTCGACGTCCCTGCAGCCGAAGACGCCGACCGGGCTCCCGGCACGGCAGGCTCCTTGCGCAGCGACGTGGAATCCGACGCCGTCGAATCGGCCGCCTGTTTCATCTCGACCTCCATGCGCCCCTTCATGCGGCGGAAACGCCAGTCCTTGAACTCCTCGTCCGACTCGAACCCTTCCCCGATGAAGACATCCCGGCCGTTGTTCTGCACGATTTTCGAATCGACGTTCGAATAGATCTTGCCCGTCCGGGCATTCCAGAAGAGCTGCTGGGTATAGAGCGTCTTGCCGTCGGATTTCTCCACCACGACATTTCCCTTGGCCTCCCACAGCTCCCGTTTCTCGTAATAAATGGCATAGTTGGCCGTCAGCACGGCATCCACCGACGAGAGCGAATCATCCTGGTAGGTCGTGATCTTGATGCCCTTGCGGAACTCCCGGTAGGGTTCGCGGGCCAGCGTATAGCCTTCGAGAAGCGGCGTGACGAAGTGGTACGAGCGGCGTCCGTTCTGCGAATTGACGATCGACAGATCCTCGCTGTACTCCGTCATCATCGACTCCTCGGCCGAGGACGAGGCAGCATCCTTCGGGTTCGCACACGAGAATAGCAAGATAGCACTCCCCACTGCGGAGAGTGCTACCCTGGCGTATCGTGTCATGCGTTTCCCCATGAAAAGGTGCTTCGGGGAGAACTTAGCGAGGACGTACGGTCGTCGAAATACCGGCAGCCGTTCCGCAGTTCACCGTATAGCGGGCACCCTCCTGCAACTCGTTGAAGAAGCACTCCTCCGAGCTCGGGAAGCGGTTGCGGAAGGCGCTGAGCGACGTCTTGGCATGCTCGATATACTCCGAATCGCTCGGCAGCAGTTCTACGGCCTTGGCCATCGTGTCGTATGCAGCCCAGAAGGTAGCCTGACCGGCGAAGCCTCCGCAGGCGGCAGCCGACGAAGCATAGCACTGTGCCAGCACGAAGTAGGGAACACCGTCCTCGGGATTCAGATCCCGGGCCTGACGGGCTGCCGCAGCCGCATCCGAGATGTTGTTGGCAACCAGACCCACCAGGGCAATGCGGACGAGGAGCTTCTGACGCTCGGCAGGATCCTGCTCGACGGCCAAAGACTCGTTCAGGTAGGTGTTGGCCTTGGCATAGTCGCCCTTGTTCTGGAAAGCCTGGGCCAGGAACATCGCCGTCTCCGACGAAGGTTTCACCTCATAGTATTTCTCGGCGATCGAGAAGTAGAAGTCACCGTCGCACTTCGCACGCGACATCATACCCACGGCCTGAGCCAGCAGCGCCTCATCCTCGGGGGCAGCCTCCAGCTTCGCACGGTAGAGTTTCTCGAGATTCTCGCAGCTTGCGGCTCCGCTCAGTCCGAATGCGGCATCGAACTGGCTCTTGTACTCCGAAGCCTCGGGATGTTTGGCAAAGAACGGCTCCAGACGCTCATACTCCGCAAGTACCTCGTCGGGCATCACCTCGTCCGTGTTCTTGTAGTCGTCGCAGAGGTTCGAGAAGTAGGCTACGACGGTCTCCGGATCGGAGTTGTCGCCGCCAGCCTCGAGCGCCTCACGGAAAGCCCCACGGATCCCGGCCCGGTCGTTGGGCTTGTAGGTCAGATACTCCCGGGCCTTGCGGTCGAGAATATAGGCCGTACCACGCTTCGGATGATCCCCGAAATATTCCACGCGAAGATCATAGATCAGCATCAGCGAGTCGATATACATATTCTTTTCGGCCAGCGTCTTGGCACGGTTGATCTTGTTCTTGTAGAGCGTGGTGCCGCGCACGAAGGTGTTTTCCGAGGCCTTCGGGCACTTGTCCAGCAGCTCCTTGAGGTAGTGTGCGGCGGCATCGTAGTCCTTGTTGTCACACGACTCCTTGAGGAAGTTGCTGTTCAGGATGTTCTGCTGACGCTCCTCGGGCGTGTCGCCCCAGATCGCGTACTTCGGATCGCTGAAGTCTTGAGCCATCGCCGAGCATGCGAAGAGTGCACATGCGGCGGAGAGCAGGAATTTTACGTTTTTCATCGGTCAGATTAATTTTTGTGTATTGTCGTTTGCCTGTATCGTTTCCGTTAGTCGTACTTGGGTCGCATGAACCAGTATTCGCCGTTCTCCTGACCCGCAAAGAGCGTGAAGCCCACGGCGATCTTGAAATACTGCTGGCGGACCAGTCCGAGCCGCTCGGCGACGTTGTAGCCCCGACGGCCGTACTCGATACCCACGTCAAAGGCCGAAACCGCCCACAGTTTCACCGGAATGCCGAAACCGGCCGTCACGGCCCACTGTCCGAGCCGTTCGCCGTTGAACGACTGGTTGTAGGTACCGTAGCGGAATCCGGCCCGATAGGACCAGCGCTTCAGGAAATTCCGGATGTCATACCGGTTGGGCGTGTACTCGAAGCCCACCTTGATCGTACTCGTATTGACATATTCGACCCGGTAGGCCGAGCGTTCCGAACCCAGACCGCTCACGCCCGTCATTTCGTAACCCTTGTTCCGGCCACCCCAGTTCTGGTAGACGTAGTCCACGCCAAAGGCCCACTTGGCCGTCTGATAGTAGACTCCGGCAGCCAGCTGATGCGGAAGCACCAGTTTCAGATGCGTCGTGTCGCCCTTGACCGTCGTATTGTAAAGGTCGCCCACATAGATAGTCTTGGTCGTTTCCGGATTCAGGTCTCCGCCGAAATCAAATGCCGCACCCACGGTCAGGATGCGTTTCTGATTCAGAACGGGGCTCCACTGCACTCCCACCTGGCCCTTGATGCTCGAAATGCTGTAAACGTCGCTGCCCACCGTCGAAACGTAGCTCCCTTCGCCGGTAATGGCCGTCGGGGTCATCACGAACGAGCGATTGATCGAACCCCAGTAGTACTGTGCGGCCACTCCGATCGAGAAGTTCTTGAAGACCTCCCAGCCCAGACCGACCTTCACCTCCGTCACATCGCCATCGCCCTGGTAGTTGTACTGCACGTTACCCACATTGCCGTAGACGGGGTCCGTCGGATCGTACTCGTGGTAATACTTCGTGCGGTAGCCCACCGAGCTGTAGGGCGTCAGGCTGAAACCCAGGCCCAGGCGCTTGGCAACCGGCATCTGAAAGGCGATGTCGTGGAAGTTGAACGTATTGTAGACCGTACTTTTCGATTCGCCGGCAACCCGTTGCGAGTTGTAGTAGTTCTGCCCCTCCAGCCCGAAGTTGAAGAGGAAGGTCTTCTGCGGTGCGGCACTGAAGCCCGCCGGATTGAGCAGATTCACGACACCCGTCGAACGCATGGCCACGCCCACACCGCCCATCGAACGCATCGGCAGCGTCCCGGGGGTATTCACCTCTCCGATTCCGTACATCGTATAGGGCGAGAAGGCATTGATACTGCTTGTCTGGGCCGAAACGGCGACAGGAAACAACGCCGCAACAGCGACAAGAAGTTTAATCAAGGTGTTCTTCACTGGCATTATACTCTAAAATTCGATCCAATCCGCAAAAGACCAGATTACGATTTGCAAATATCGTGTTTTTAATTCGTTTCGCAAAGTATTTCGCGTCCCCACCGGTGAAAATTACGCACAAATCGTCGATTTTTTCACCCATCCGGCTCATATAGCCCTCGATTTCGAACGTCAGCGAGTTCATCACGCCCAGTCGGATTGCCTCCTCGGTGGAGCCGCCCTGCAAACCTTCCCGGTCGGTGGCCGAGCAGAGCGGCAACCGGGCCGTATAGTCGTGCAAGGCCCGGAAGCGGGTCTGCATTCCCGGGGAGATGCACCCTCCGCGGAAGGTTCCGTCCGCCGTCACCAGGTCGATCGTCACCGCGGTACCGAAGTCCACGATCAACACATTGCGATTCGGGAACAGCGCCGCGGCACCCACGGCCGCCGCCAGACGGTCGCGGCCCAGGGTTTCGGGCGTGCGGTAGGCATTGGCGATTGGAACGGGCGTCTGCGGTGTGAATTCCAGCACGTAATCCGCCCGTTCACGAACCACGGTCAGGACGTCGCCCACCGGGCCCCGTGTCGACGACACGATGGCCCGCGAAGCGCGACCGCCTCCCAGCAAGGCCGCAAGATCCGCGGAGCGCAGAAGTTGCAGGCTCTGCTCGCCGACCAGCCGCCCGCCGTCGAACACGGCAACTTTCACGAGCGTATTGCCTATGTCAACGATCAGATTCAAAGCTGTTGCAACGTTTTCCAGGCATCCTCCACGTCTTTGATATTTCTAACGGTCATCGCCAGCCGATTATTGTGCTGTTTGAGCACAAATCGGTCGGGGTGGCGCGTAACCCTTTGCAGCAAGGTCATGAAGGTGTCGCTTTTATAATAAGGTGAATGCTCCTCGCCCACGAAGTGCACGATCATCAGCCCGTTTTTGACCTTCACGCGCTCCATGCCCAGACGGATCGCCTCCCAGCGCAGCCGGACCACATTCAGCAACTCCTTCGCGGCTCGCGGCAACGGTCCGAAACGGTCCACCAGACGACTCTCGAAAGCCTGCAGGGCCGCCTCATCCTTCGTCGAGTCGAGTTCACGGTAGAGTTTCAGACGCTCGGCCTGCTGCGAAACGTAGTTGTCGGGCAGCGACGCCTCGACCTCGATCTCGATGTGGGCGTCGTCGATGAAGGCCATGCGTTCGACGACCTCCTGCTCCCCGGCCCCGAGACCCGGAACCTGGAGCCCCTCGGCACGCAGTTCGGCCACCGCCTCGTTCATGATCTTCTGATAGGTTTCGAAGCCGATGTCGGCGATGAAGCCGCTCTGCTCGGCACCCAGCAGATTGCCCGCACCCCGGATGTCGAGGTCCTGCATGGCGATGTTGAAGCCCGACCCGAGGTCCGAAAACTCCTCGATGGCCCGCAGCCTCCGCCGCGCATCGGACGAGAGCAGTTCGTCGGGCGGCGACAGCAGATAGCAGTAGGCCTTCTGGTTCGAACGGCCCACGCGTCCGCGCAACTGGTGCAGGTCGCTCAGTCCGAAGTTCTGGGCATTGTCGACGATGATCGTATTGGCGTTCGGGATGTCGATGCCGTTCTCGACGATCGTCGTCGACAGCAGCACATCGAACTCCCCGTAGATGAAGTCCATGATGAGTTTCTCCAGCTTCTCGGCCGGCATCTTGCCGTGACCCACACCCACGCGGGCCTTCGGGCAGAGGCGCGTGATCATCCCCTGGATGGTCATCAGATCCTCCACGCGGTTGTGGACGAAATAGACCTGGCCGCCGCGCGCCAACTCCGTCTCGATGGCATCGCGCACGATCTCCTCCGAAAAGACGTGCGACTCGGTGAGAATCGGCTGCCGGTTGGGCGGCGGTGTCGAGATCACCGACAGGTCACGCGACCCCATCAGCGAGAACTGCAGCGTCCGCGGGATGGGCGTCGCCGTCAGCGTCAGCGTGTCCACCGAGACACTCAGCTGGGTGAGTTTCTCCTTGGCCGCCACGCCGAATTTCTGCTCTTCGTCGATGATCAGCAGCCCCAGATCGCGGAAAACAACCTGTTTGCCCAGCATCTTGTGCGTACCGATCAGGATGTCGATCTTCCCCGCCGCCAGCTCCTCGCAGATCTGCCGCACCTCCTTTGCCGACTTCGTGCGGTTGAGATACTCCACCCGCACCGGAAAGTCGCGCAGCCGTTCCGAAAACGACCGGTAGTGTTGCAGGGCGAGGATCGTCGTCGGGACCAGCACCGCCACCTGCTTGCCGTCGCACGCCGCCTTGAATGCCGCGCGGATCGCCACCTCGGTCTTTCCGAAGCCCACGTCGCCGCACACCAGCCGATCCATCGGCTGATCCGACTCCATGTCCTTCTTGATGGCCGCCGTGGCCGCCTGCTGGTCGGGCGTATCCTCCCAGCGGAACGAGGCCTCCAGTTCGTGCTGCAGGTAACTGTCCGCCGAAAAGGCGAAGCCCTTCGAAGCCTTGCGACGGGCATAGAGTGCGATCAGCTCGCGCGAAATGTCCTTGACGGCCTTCTTCGTGGCATTCTTCAGCTTCTGCCAGGCCCCCGTACCCAGTTTGTAGACCTTCGGAGGCTCTCCGTCCCCCGATTTATAACGCGAAATGCGGTGCAGCGAGTGCACGTTCACAAAGAGCACGTCGCCATCCTTGTAGACCAGCTTGATCGCCTCGTGCGACTTGCCCCCCTCGTTGATCTTCACCAGCCCGTCGAAGCGCCCCACACCGTGATCGATATGCACCACGTAATCCCCCGGGCGCAACTGGTTCAACTCCGCAACGGTCATCTGCTCGTCGCGCCGGATCTCGCCGTTGATGCGGTAGCGCTGGTAACGGTCGAAGATCTGATGGTCGGTATAGAGGCACAGTTTCAGGTCGTTGTCCACGAATCCCTCGTGCAGCGTCACGGCCAGCGACCGGACCACGGCCTGTCCGCGGCCGATCTGGTGGAAGATGTTCTCCAGACGCTCGACCTGCGCCCGGTTTTCCGAAAGGATCCAGGTATCATATCCCCGCAGCGCATTGCGGATCATGTCGTCGGCCAGCATTTCGAAATTCTTGTTGAACTTCGGCTGCGGCGCCGTTGAGAACTTCACCGTCGCCGTCGCCTGACGCTCCGGAAGGTTGTCGCGCAGCACGAAGAGCCGGTTTCCGGAGAGATCCGCCAGCAGCGAATTGCGGCTCGCAAGCAGCCGGTCGATCTCCTCGGGATGCTCCATGTCTCCGAGCGCCTTGCGCCGCACCTCGTTCACCCGCCGCAGCACGAAATCCGCGTCGTAGAACCACCACGCCGACTCCGCGCCAGCGAACCGCGCCAGCGAGACCTTCGCCGAAGCTGCCACCCCGGCATTCAGGTCGGGAATGATCTCCACCCGGTCGAGTCTGTCGGCCGACAGCTGGCTCGAAATGTTGAACCGTCGGATCGAATCCACCTCGTCGCCGAAGAAATCCAGTCGGTAGGGCTTGCTTTCCGAGTAGGAGAAGACGTCGACGATACCGCCGCGCAGCGAATACTGACCCGGTTCATAGACGAAATCCACACGGGTAAAGCCCGCATCGATCAGCTCCTGTTCGAGTACCTCGATCGAGATCCGGTCGCCCACGCGCACGCCGATCGTCCTCCGCTGCAGCACCTCGGCATCGGCCACCCGTTCGGCCAGCGCCTCGGGATAGGTGCAGACCACCAGATAGCCCTCTCCGGAGAAACTCCGCAGGGCACTCATCGCCGTCGTACGCTGCACGACGCCCTGCGGATCCTCGGCGCCATAGGCCGCCGAACGCTTGTAGGAGGAGGGGAAGAAGTAGACCCGCTTTTCGTCGAGCAGGTTGTAGAAGTCATTGAGCAGGTAGGCCGCCGCATCGCGGTCCTCGGCCACAAAGAGATGCACCCCGCCGCACTCCGCCACCGAGGCCGCCGCATAGAACGACAAAGCCCCGCCGACCAACTCCTGAAGATGGACGGTGGACGCACTGCCTTGCCTGTATGCCCGGCACACCTCGCCGAGGACCTTCGATCCGGCGGCGAACTGCGCCAACTGCTCGCGGGGGGTTGCCATGAACTATTTTTCGATCAGATCGTTGTCCTTGCGGTCGTGGTAGTGGACCTCGACGATGCCCGTGCTCTGATCCTCGACGATCTTCAGCCGCACCTTGTATTTCCACTCCCAACGACGGCGCAGCGACCACAGACCCTTCTTCAGATACGATGCCACGTAGGGGCTCACGACCAGCTTGATGAACTTGTGTCCCCGATCCTCGGTAAGGAACGAAATCTGGTTCTCGATCTTCTTGTCCAGCAGCACCGTAGGTTCGATCTTGCCCGTGCCGTTGCACGTCGGGCAGACGTCCGAGACGTTCTCCACCGCCACCGGACGCACCCGCTGGCGCGTGATCTGCATCAATCCGAACTTCGTCAGCGGCAAGACCGTATGTTTGGCCTTGTCCGTCGACATGAGTTTCACCATCTCGTCGTACAGCGCCTGTTTGTTCTGGGCCTTGTGCAGGTCGATGAAGTCGATGATCACGATGCCTCCCAGGTCCCGCAGACGCAACTGGCGTGCGATCTCCTTCGCCGCAGCCAGGTTCACGTCCATGGCCGTCTGCTCCTGGTCGTCTTCGGCCTTGGTCCGGTTGCCGGAGTTGACGTCGATGACGTTCATCGCCTCCGTATGCTCGATGATCAGGTAGGCTCCGCGCTTCAACGATACGTACTTGGCAAACAGCGACTTGATCTGCTTCGAGATGTCGAAGTTGTCGAAGATCGGGACCGTACCCTTGTAGAGTTTCACGATCTTCTCCTTCTCGGGGTCGATCTGGCGGATGTAGTTGCGGATGTCGTTGTACATCGCCTCGTCGTTCACCGCAATCTGCGAGAAGGAGCCGTTCAACGAATCGCGGATGATCGTATTGGCCCGGTTCATCTCGCTCATCAACTGTGCCGGGACCTGCGCCGCACACTTCTTGATCGCCCCGCAGGTCTTGCGCCAGCGGTCGATCTGGGTCTGAATATCGTGTTCGATGTCCTCGTCCTTGGCCTCCATGGCCGCCGTGCGGATGATGACCCCGAAATTCTTGGGCAGAACCGCCGCGGCAATCCGTTTCAGGCGCCGTTTCTCCTCCGCCGAGCGGATCTTCTGCGAAAGGAAAACCTTCGAGGAGAAGGGTACCAGCACCACGTTGCGGCCTGCCAGCGAGATGTCCGAAGTCAGGCGCGGGCCCTTGGTCGAAATCGCCTCCTTGGCAACCTGGACCATGATCTGCTGCCCCACCTGAAGGTATTCCCCGATCTTGCCCGATTTCTCCACCGGGTCCTCGAGTTTCATGGTCTCGACCCGCATGCCGCGCTTGCCGGGCTGCTGCGAGGCCACGAGTTTCTGCAGCGACGGAAACTGCGGTCCCAGATCGAGATAGTGGATAAAGGCATCCTTTTCGTGACCGATGTTGACGAATGCCGCATTCAGGCCCGGCATGATCTTGCGCACCTTCCCGAGGTAAATGTCTCCCACGGCGAAGCCCGTCTGACACTGCTCCTTGTTGAGCTCGACGAGCACCTTGTCCTCGCACAGCGCGATGGAGATCTCGGCAGGGCTGACGTTTACGATTAACTCTCTGTTCATTTATATCTGTTCCGCGCTCCGGGATCCGGGCGCGGCTGGGCTGAAATTAGTACTGTTGCCGCATGTTGGGATGAAGTGGCGGCGAACTCCAATGGAAAAATCCCGCTGCATCCGAAATGTGGGGAGGGGCGGGAGCGAACTCCGGAATACCCGGGAAATCCGCAAAAACGGGTGTTGCGGACACCCGAAAAACCGATTCTCGAAAAATAGGTAAAGCTAAAAGAACCCGGGGGCCCCTTTAGCTTTATCTATCGTTAGCACGAAGGTGCTACCCTACTTCTTCTTGTGACGGTTCTTGCGCAGACGTTTCTTGCGCTTGTGGGTAGCCATCTTGTGCCGCTTATGCTTCTTTCCGTTTGGCATAGTGGTTAAATTTTAAGAGGTTCTTGAATCTATCGTTATTTCACCTTCGCCGCAAAGCTCTTCGCAGGCTTGAATGCGGGGATGTTGTGTTCGGGAATGGTGATCGTCGTGTTCTTCGAGATGTTGCGGGCCACCTTCTTGGCACGCTTCTTCACGATGAAACTTCCGAAGCCGCGAAGATACACATTATTCTTCTGGGTGAGCGACGTCTTGATGCTCTCCATGAAAGCCTCGACGATAGCCTGCACCTGCACTTTCTCCACTCCGGTACTCTTAGCGATTTCGCTTACGATATCAGCCTTTGTCATATCCGTTATATATTAAAAAATTAAGTTCATCAAACGATTCGGAGTGCAAATATACGTTTTATTTGAATTTCCGCCAACAAACCGCTGTTTTTTTTCAATTTTTTCTCCGGGCTCTACGGCGCACGCATCCAGCACGATAACCGGATCGGAGCAAATCCCGGGCCAGAATCCGAACATCCCGTCCGAGCGCCCCGGCCCGGAGTCCCGAATCCAGGGGCAACGCCCTGTCGGGCAAGCGTTTGCGCAAAAGAACGAAGATTTCACATCCGAAACCCAATAAAAGGGAAGTTTTTTGCGTTTGATGGTAAAATCACTTATTTTTGCAAATCCTAAACCGATAACGGCATGGTCAAGATACTCTGGGTCGACGACGAAGTCGAACTGCTCAAACCCCACGTTCTGTTCCTCCAGCAGAAAGGATACGAGGTGGATACCTGCAACAACGGGTACGACGCCATCGACATGGCCTCGGAAGGCGCCTACGACCTGATCATCCTCGACGAGATGATGCCCGGCATGACCGGGCTCGAAACCCTTCCCAAAATCAAGGAGGTGCGCCCCACCACGCCCGTCATCATGGTCACCAAGAGCGAGGAGGAGAACATCATGGACAAGGCCGTCGGCTCGAAGATCGCCGACTACCTGATCAAGCCCGTCAATCCCAACCAGGTGCTGCTCTCCATCAAGAAGAACGTCCACCAGCAGCAGCTCGTCACCGAACAGACCACCGCCGACTACCGCTCCGAATTCGGACGCATCTCCGCTTCGCTCCAGATGGCCGAGACCTTTGCCGACTGGTGCTCGCTCTACCGCAAGCTCACCGCCTGGGAGATCGAACTCGCCGAATCCACCGACGAGAGCATCAAGGAGGTGCTCACCTACCAGAAGACCGAGGCCAACCAGGAGTTCTGCAAGTTCGTGCGCCGCAACTACTACAACTGGATCAACCGCCGCGCGGACGACACGCCCGTGATGTCGCACACGCTCATGCGCACGAAGATCTTCCCCGTCGTGGACGAGCATCCGAAGACCACGCTGCTCCTGATCGACAACTTCCGCTACGACCAGTGGCGGGCCATCTCGTCGCTGCTCAGGGGCTACTACGACGTCCAGCAGGACGACTTCTACTGTGCGATCCTGCCCACCGCCACGCAATACGCCCGCAACGCAATCTTCGCCGGACTGATGCCCCTGGCCATCGACAAGCTGATGCCGAACAAGTGGCTCAACGACAACGAGGAGGGCGGGAAAAACCAGTACGAGGAGGAGTTCCTCCGCCGGCTGATGAGCCAGAACGGCAAGAACTGGAAATTCTCCTTCGACAAACTCGTACGCCCGGAGCAGGGCCGCAAACTCGTGGACAACATCCAGAAGGTCTACGACGCCGACTTCTCGGTGATTGTCTACAATTTCCTCGACATCCTCTCCCATGCCCGCACCGAAACGGACATCATCCGGGAACTCACCGAGGACGAGGCGGCATTCCGGTCGCTGACGCGTTCGTGGTTCGAGCACTCCGACCTCTACACGATCCTGCGCCTGCTGTCGGAACGCGGACATACGGTGGTCATCACTTCGGACCACGGCACGATCCGTGTGGACAATCCCGTGAAGGTGACCGGCGACCGCGAAACCTCGTCGAACCTGCGCTACAAGACGGGCCGCAACCTGGCCTACAACTCCCGCGAAGTCTACGAGATCCTGCGGCCGGAGGACGTGCAGCTGCCGTCGAGCAACCTCACCTCAAGCTACATCTTCGCCTACAATTCGGACTTCCTGGTCTACAACAACGACGCCAACCGCCACATCCGCTACTACCGCAACACGTTCCAGCACGGCGGCATCTCGATGGAGGAGATGATCGTACCGTACATCGTTCTGAAACCAAAACAGTAAACCGCACATGAAAACCATCCATATCACCTCGCAGGAGGAGCTTCCGCAGGTCGCACAGGCGATCATCAAGGCCCTGGGCCGCCGTACGGTGGTGGCCTTCCGCGGCGAGATGGGCGCCGGAAAGACGACGCTCATCCGTGAAATTGCCGCCGAACTCGGGGCCACGGACACCGTGACAAGCCCGACGTTCGCCATCGTCAACCAATACAAGGGGCAGGGCAACCGCCGCATCTACCATTTCGACTTCTACCGCATCGAGGATCTGCGCGAGGCATTCGATTTCGGATACGAGGAGTACTTCTATTCGGGGGATCTGTGCCTGGTGGAGTGGCCGGAGAAGATCGAGGCGCTACTGCCGGAGGAGACGATGAACGTGCACATCACCGTGGACAGCGACACGGCCCGCACCTTCGAAATCGAGTAACCGTCCGGCGAAGGAGTCCCGAACCACACGAAGCAAGCGTTCCGGGTCTCCCGAGCCTTCCCCGTCCGAGAGCGCGGCCCCGAGCCCCGCACCGAACGTAGCGCAGCCAAACGCCGCGAACCGACCCATCGACCCATCAAAAAACCATGAAAATGCAGGAATACATTTCGAAACAACACCAGATTCTGCGCCCTGCGGAGCAGATCTATGCAGTCATCAGCCGCTTCGACAACCTCACCCCGGCGCTGGCCGACCGGGTCGAGGAGTGGCAGGCTACGGAAGACCGCTGTTCGTTCAAGGCCAAGGGTTTCACCGTCAAGCTCCGCATGGAGGAGCGTATCGAGCCCAAACACGTGAAGATCGTGGGCGACGAGGGCGGCATCCCGATGGACTTCGCCTTCTGGATCCAGCTGCACAAGGTCTCCGACACGGATACCCGGATGCGTCTTGTGCTGCACATCGAACTGAACATGATGATGAAGATGATGCTCGGCGGCAAACTCCAGGGTGCGATCGACCAGATTGCCGAGGGCATTGCCAACGCCATGAACCAGGCCCCGATGCAGTAGTCCGGGCAGAGGGAGGAGGGACCGCGCGGCAGTCCGCAGAAATGCACAGGCCGAACGAGAACGCCGCCGAATGTCCCGACACGAAAACGGCTTCCGAGTAAATTCGGAAGCCGTTTTTGTGGTCAGGCCCGAACAGACACCGACCGGAGGCGTCAGATCCGGGGCTTCTGCACCATGCGGATCACCAGCGAGAGCAGGTAGATCAACATGCCGTAAATGACCGGGATG
>CALUIG010000035.1 GCA_944320625.1 uncultured Alistipes sp. | reverse complement strand
GATTTTGTCGAGTTCGATGGTGAAGTGTCGCAGGATCGGGGCCTCGAAAGTGATGCGGTAGCCGGTCGTGATCTCCGCACGGCGTTCGTAAATGTTGCGGCACGCCGCAGCGATGACCCGGATGTGGTTGTCGGTGTAGACGCGGCGCGGAATGGCCAGACGCAGCAGTTCGAGTGCCGGATAGCGGTTTTCGTGCGTCTCGGGATCACGGTCGGCGAGGATCGACCCGATCTCCACGCCGCGGATACCCGCTTCGAGGTAGAGCTCTACGGCCAGTGTCTGTGCGATGAACTGCTCTTTCGGTAGGTTCGGAAGTACCCGTTTGGCATCGATGAAGATGGCATGTCCTCCGGCCGGACGCTGGTACGGAACGCCGTATTCGTCGAGCAGGTCGCCGAGGAGTTTCACCTGGCGGATCCGCGCGTCGAGCTGTTCGAATTCCGTATTTTCGTCCAGACCCACGGCCAGGGCATCCATGTCGCGTCCCGACATGCCGCCGTAGGTGACATAACCTTCGTACATGATGCAGAATGACTTGGCCCGGGTGAAAAGCTCCTCGGAACGCATGGCCACGAAGCCGCCCATGTTGACCGCACCGTCCTTTTTGGCCGAAATGGTCATGATGTCGGCGTAGGAGAACATCTCGCGGGTGATCTCCTTGATCGAACGCTCGGCATAACCCGCCTCGCGGGTCTTGATGAAGTAGGCGTTTTCGGCGAAGCGTGCCGAGTCGATGAGCAGGGGGACACCGTAGCGGCGGCACACTTCGGACGTCTCGCGGATGTTGCGCATCGAGACGGGTTGTCCGCCTGCCGTGTTGTTGGTGATGGTCAGCACCACACAGGGGATCTTCTCGCGCGGATTCTCGCGGAGGATTTTTTCCAGTTTGGCGGTATCCATCTCGCCCTTGAAGGGGATTTCAAGTTGCGTGTCGGCCGCTGCATCGATCGTACAGTCGACGGCATGGCAATGGCGGAACTCGATATGTCCCTTTGTGGTATCGAAGTGTGAGTTCCCGGGGACGATGTCGCCTTCGTGGAGCAGGGCCGAGAAGATCACGTTCTCGGCGGCACGACCCTGGTGGGTGGGCAGGAACCACGGCATGTCGAAAAGACGTTCGATGACGGCTTTCAGCCGGAAGTAGGATGCGGCTCCGGCGTAACTCTCATCGCCGGTCATCATCGCAGCCCACTGGCGGTCGGACATCGATCCGGTTCCCGAGTCGGTCAGCAGGTCGATCGTCACCTGGTCCGAACGTAGTTTGAAGAGGTTGTAGCGGGCTTCACGGATCCACTCCTCGCGTTGCTGACGGGTCGAGGTGCGGATGGCCTCGGTCATTTTGATCCGGTAGGGTTCGGCATAGGGCAGCTTCATGGTTGGTAACGATTTGTTGGTTTTTCGATCAAATTTAACTAAAATTTTCGGGATTTGTTGCTTTGGGCATTCGATTTGTTTGCGGAAAAGACGGATTCCGTGATCTGCAAAATCGTAGAACCATGACTGTATTTCTGCTTGTTACCACATTTTTACCGATGATGACGACCGATTCCTTATCGGGCAGCCGCTTCGCCGTGAAGGAGCTGCCCTATGCCTACGAGGCCCTTGCACCCCATGTCTCTGCGGAGACGATGCACTACCACCACGACCGGCACTACGCCGGTTATGTCGGCAAACTCAACGAACTGGTGATCGATACACCGTTTGCCGACCAGCCCCTTGAGGACATTGTCCAGTCGGCCGACGGAGCCCTCTACAACAATGCCGCCCAGGCCTGGAACCACGAACTCTTTTTCGAGCAGCTCTCCCCGCAGCCGCAGCGGGAGCCCTCCCCTGAACTGCGGGCTGCCATCGACCGCGATTTCGGGTCGCTCGATGCACTCCGAACCCGGATGAATCAGGCCGCTGCGGGGCTCTTCGGCTCGGGGTGGGTCTGGCTCGCAACGGATTCGGACGGGCATCTGTCGATCCTTGCCGAACCGAATGCCGGAAATCCGCTCCGACACGGGCTGATTCCCCTGCTGGGGCTCGATGTCTGGGAGCATGCCTATTACATCGATTACCGCAACCGGCGTGCGGATGCCGTCGCGGCGTTGTGGAACGTCATCGACTGGGCGTGCGTCAGCGATCGGTATGCCCGGCGCTGATTGGTCACGGATCCCTTTTCCGCTTTACGGATTCGTGCCCGGATCTCCCGGGAACGACCGCCCGGGATCGTCCCGGGCGGTCGTCGTTTCGGGCCTTTCCGAAAGGCTCGGCATGCGGTCGGAGTATTGAAAGTTCTACTTTTTTCGAAAATTTTGTCCCGAAGGTGTGTTTTTCTGCGCGAAAGGCCGTATCTTCGCGGCACGATAGACCGCTGACCCAATGGTGGAGAGAATTCAATACCTGCTGATTCTGTTGCTTTTCGCCCTTACGGGCACTCTGGGAGAGATCTCTTTCCGGAGCGATTCCCCCGAGGCGCAGACCGTGCTGACCCGGTCGTCGGACTCGGAGAGTTGCGACGTGGTCCGCAACCATCTCTCCGCCTGGACCCATTCCTGCGATTTTTTCTCGACCGAAACTCCGGTGGTCACCTCCGACCACAAGGTCGTCGTGCGGCAGCGCGCTGCGGTGCGTGATGCCGTCGAGACCGTTTTCGGCGTCCGCATCGCCTCCCGTTCGCATGTTGAACCGCCCTATGTTCATGCGGTGGATTACCATGTCTTCGGGCTCGGGCATATTCTGATCTGACCCTGCGGTCCATTCGGGCCGCAGTCCTCTCCGGAGCCCTTCCGGACGACTTTGCGCCCGGCCCCTCCTCTCGTCCTTTTCCGCGGTGTCCGGGACTTGTTGCCTCGGCCGGCCCGCGGCCGCTGTCGAATCCATAAATTTTAGTTGCACAGATATGTATTTCACGCTATTGGTGGTCGTCATCCTTACGGCCATTGCGCTGGTTGCAGTCGCGCTGGGAATTGCCCGCGCCATCTCGCCGCGGTCGTACAACCCCCAGAAGGGAGAGGCCTACGAGTGCGGTATCCCGACGCGCGGACGTTCGTGGATGCAGTTCAAGGTGGGTTACTACCTCTTCGCCATCCTCTTCCTGATGTTCGACGTCGAGACCGTCTTCCTCTTCTCGTGGGCCGTTGTCGTGCAGGATCTCGGGGTCTACGGACTGGTGAGCATCCTGCTTTTCCTGGTCGTACTGATTTTGGGCCTGGCCTATGCCTGGCGGAAAGGAGCTTTGGAATGGAAGTGAGAAAACCCCGCATCAAGTCGATGAAGTACGAAGACTTCAACGACAACGAGTACATCGAGTCGATGATCCGCGAGTTGCGCGAGAACGGTACGAATGTCGTCGTGGGATGCCTCGACGAGGTGATCGAACAGGGCCGCAGCAACAGCCTCTGGCCGCTGACCTTTGCGACGAGCTGCTGCGGCATCGAATTCATGGCCGTGGGTGCCGCGCGTTACGATTTTGCCCGCTTCGGGTTTGAAGTCGCCCGCGCCTCCCCGCGCCAGGCCGACTTCATCATGGTCGCCGGAACCATCACGCACAAGATGGCCCCGGTGCTGAAACGCCTCTATGACCAGATGGCCGATCCGAAGTATGTCATTGCGACGGGCGGTTGCGCCATCAGCGGCGGGCCGTTCCGGAAGTCGTACCACGTGGTCGACGGCGTGGACAAGATCCTGCCCGTGGATGTCTATATCCCGGGTTGTCCGCCGCGTCCCGAGGCGATGCTCTACGGTCTGATGCAGTTGCAGCGCAAGGTCAAGGTGCAGCGTTTCTTCGGCGGCGTGAACCGCCAGATCGGCAAGGAGGAGTACGAGGAGCTGCTGCGACGCGATCTGACCTCCGAAAAGAACGAACTCAATGTAGAAGGAGAATCGAACCATGAACAATAATCTGCAAGCGAAAATCACGGCCTGGGAACCTGCGGCCGTGTGGTCGGATAAGGGCGACGGAATGTTCACCGTGCCGGCGGAGCGGTTCCGCGACCTGGCCGTACGGCTTCGCGGCGAGGGCTTCGACTTCCTGCGCAGCCTCACCGGCATGGACTGGGGTGAGGAGGGTTTCGGCGTGGTCTATCACCTTGAATCGACCGCTACGGGCGAGAACGTCGTCCTGCGGACGCTCACTCCGGAACGTGAAAACCCGGTGCTTCCGTCGGTCTGCGACCTGTGGAAAACCGCCGAACTGAACGAGCGGGAAGCCTTCGACTTCTTCGGTATCCGCTTTCTGAACCATCCCGACATGCGGCGTCTGTTTCTGCGTGACGACTGGGTGGGATACCCCCTGCGCAAGGATTACGATCCGTCGCTGAACCCGCTGCGCATGAGCAACGAGGTGGCGAAGGACAGTACGGCGTCGTTCGAGCTGATGCCCGACGGCAGTGTCATCCGCAAACGCAGCGTCCTCTTCGAGGAGGAGGAGTATGTGATCAACATCGGCCCCCAGCATCCGGCCACGCACGGTGTGCTGCGTTTCCGGGTCTCGCTCGAGGGCGAGATCATCCGCAAACTCGACGCGCACTGCGGTTATATCCACCGCGGCATCGAGAAGATGTGCGAGGAGCTGACCTACCCGCAGACGCTGGCCCTCACCGACCGACTCGACTACCTCGGCGCCGCACAGAACCGCCACGCGTTGTGCATGTGCATCGAGAAGGGGCTCGGCGTGGAGGTTCCGGAGCGCGTACAGTACATCCGCACGATCATGGACGAGCTGCAGCGCATCGATTCGCACCTGCTCTTCTTCTCGTGTCTCTGCATGGACATGGGCGCCTTGACGGCCTTCTTCTACGGTTTCCGTGACCGTGAGAAGGTGCTCGACATCCTGGAACAGACCACCGGAGGCCGTCTGATCCAGACCTACAACACGATCGGCGGCGTACAGGCCGACATCCATCCCGATTTCGTGCGCAAGACCAAGGAGTTCATCGCCTACATGCGTCCGAAGTTGCGCGAATACCACGAGGTTTTCACCGGGAACATCATCGCGCAGGAGCGGCTGAAGGGGACCGGGGTGCTGACGCGCGAGGATGCCGTCTCGTTCGGCGCCACGGGCGGTACGGGACGTGCTTCGGGCTGGGCCTGCGACGTGCGCAAGCGCCATCCCTATGCCGCCTACGACAAGGTGCAGTTCGACGAGGTGCTCTTCACCGAGGGGGACTGCTTCGCCCGCTACATGGTCCGCATGCGGGAGATCGAGCAGAGCCTGCACATCATCGAGCAGCTGATCGACAACATCCCCGAAGGGGCCTGTCAGGTGAAGATGAAGCCCGTGATCCGCATTCCCGAGGGCAGCTACTATGCGGCCGTCGAGGGGAGCCGCGGCGAGTTCGGGGTCTTCCTCGAGAGCCGGGGCGACAAGTACCCCTACCGGATGAAGTTCCGCTCGACGGGCCTTCCGCTCGTGGCCTGCCTGGAGACCATCGCCCGGGGAACGAAGATCGCCGACCTGATCGCCATCGGCGGTACGCTCGACTACGTGGTTCCCGATATTGACCGTTAAACGCAAAACCCGAAACTATGTTTGATTTCAGCATAATTACGAGCTGGGTCCACGGACTGCTGACCTCGTGGATGCCCGAGGGCCTGGCGATCTTTCTCGAATGCGTGATCGTGGGTGTCTGCCTGATGCTGCTGTATGCCGTGATCGCCATCGTGATGATCTTCATGGAACGCAAGGTCTGTGCGGCGTTCCAGTGCCGGCTGGGTCCGGTGCGTGTGGGACCGTGGGGTACGGTGCAGGTCTTCTGCGACGTCGCCAAGATGTTGACCAAGGAGATCATCACCATCCGCCATTCGGACCGTTTCCTCTACAACCTGGCCCCCTACATCGTCATCCTGGCCTCGTTGATGGCCTTCGCCTGCCTGCCCGTGGCCCGGGGGCTGGAGATCCTGGACTTCAACGTCGGCGTCTTCTTCCTGATGGCCGCCTCGTCGATCGGTGTGGTGGGGATTCTGCTCGCCGGGTGGGGCTCGAACAACAAGTATTCGCTCATCGGGGCCATGCGGAGCGGCGCCCAGATGATCTCCTATGAATTGTCGATCGGGCTTTCGATCCTTACGATCGTCGTGCTCACCGATACGATGCAGTTCTCCGAGATTGTCCAGCGGCAGGCCGACGGCTGGTTCCTCTTCAAGGGGCATATTCCGGCGATCGTGGCCTTCGTGATCTACCTCATCGCAGGCAATGCCGAGGTCAACCGCGGACCGTTCGACCTCCCGGAGGCCGAGTCGGAGCTCACGGCCGGTTACCATACCGAGTATTCGGGCATGCACTTCGGACTCTTCTACGTGGCGGAGTTCGTCAACCTGTTCATCATCTCGGGTGTGGCGGCCACGATCTTCCTCGGAGGCTGGATGCCGCTGCACATCCCCGGCTGGGAGGGCTTCAATACCGTGATGGACTACATTCCGGGATTTGTGTGGTTCTTTGCCAAGGCCTTCTTCGTGGTGTGGCTGCTGATGTGGATCAAGTGGACCTTCCCGCGGCTGCGCGTCGACCAGATCCTGACCCTCGAATGGAAATACCTCGTGCCGATCGGCCTGGTGAACCTGCTGCTGATGGTCATTGTCGTCGTATTCAAACTGCATTTCTGATTATGAGCTATATCAAGGGACTCTTCCAGGGAATCGGCAGCCTGGCTACGGGTCTGAAAGTTACTTTCAAGGAGTTCTTCACGCCGAAGGTCACGGAGCAGTATCCCGAAAACCGGGCCACGCTGCAGATGTACGACCGCTTCTGCGGCGAACTGACCATGCCGCACGATGCCGAGGGACACAACAAGTGCATCGCCTGCGGGCTGTGCCAGACGAACTGCCCGAACGGCACGATCCGCCTGACGACCGAGACGGTCACCGATCCCGAAACGGGAAAAACCCGAAAACGCCTCGTGCGCTACGAGTACGACCTGGGGTCGTGCATGTTCTGCCACCTGTGCGTGAATGCCTGCCCGACGGGTGCCATCCGCTTTTCGACGGCCTTCGAACATGCGGTCTACACCCGGGAGAAACTCGTCAAACAACTCAACCGTTAAGCCATGGAGATCACACTCGAACTGATCGTTTTCGCCATTCTGGCCCTTTTCATCTGCGTGAATGCCGTGCTGGCCGCGACGACCAAGCGTATTCTGCGTGCTGCGACCTATCTGCTGTTCGTGTTGTTCGGTACGGCGGGCCTCTACTTCCAGCTCAACTATTCGTTCCTCGGAGCCGTGCAGCTGCTGATCTACGCGGGCGGCATTACGGTGCTCTACGTCTTCTCGATCCTGCTGACGTCGAGCGAGGGCGACAAGGCCCCTGAACTGAAGAACTACAAATTCGTCGCGGGCCTGATCGGCACGTTGGTGAGTCTGGGCATCTGCCTCTGGGTGATGCTGCACCACGACTTCCTGCCGCAGCACTTCGAACACGGCGAACTCAACGTGCGCACGATCGGCCATGCGCTGATGAGTGCCGACAAGTACGGTTACGTGCTGCCCTTCGAGGTCATCAGCGTGCTGCTGCTGGCCTGCATCGTGGGCGGTATCCTGATCGCGCGCAAACGCTAAAACAAGTACGGCTATGATAAAAATGGAATATTACCTTGTCGTCTCCACGATCCTGATGTTCGTGGGCATCTACGGCTTCGTCACGCGCCGCAACCTGCTGGCGATGCTGATCTCCGTGGAGCTGATCCTCAATTCGGTGGACATCAACTTTGTGGTCTTCAACCGTTTCCTCTTTCCGGGGCAGCTGGAGGGATTCTTCTTCACGCTCTTTGCCATCGGCGTGAGTGCCGCGGAGACCGCCGTGGCCATCGCCATCATCATCAACATCTACCGCAATATCCGCAACATCGAGGTCAAGAACCTGCGGGAGATGAAGTGGTAACCCCGAGCACCTGACACTTATGGAATATACGATTCTGATTCTGTTGCTGCCCTTCGTGAGCTTCCTTCTGCTGGGGCTCGCGGGCATGAAACTCCGCCCCGCGGTGGCGGGAGCCATCGGTACGGCGGTGCTGGCCGTGGTGGCTGTGCTGTGTTATGCGACGGCCTGGGAATACTTCGCCGCCGGGCGTGACGCCTCCGGGGTCTTCCCGACGCTCGTCCCCTGGAATACGGTCTGGCTGCCCATTGCCGGTGACCTGCACATCGACCTGGGTGTGCTGCTCGATCCGATCTCGGTGATGATGCTCGTGGTGATCTCCACCGTTTCGCTCATGGTCCACATCTACTCGCTGGGCTACATGAAGGGCGAGCGGGGCTTCCAGCGCTACTACGCCTTCCTGTCGTTGTTCACGATGAGCATGATGGGGCTGGTCGTGGCGACGAACATCTTCCAGATGTACCTCTTCTGGGAGCTGGTGGGCGTGAGCTCCTACCTGCTGATCGGCTTCTACTACACGAAACCCGCCGCGATCGCCGCCTCGAAGAAGGCCTTCATCGTGACGCGTTTCGCCGACCTGGGCTTCCTCATCGGCATCCTCGTCTACGGCTACTACGCCGGGACCTTCACCTTTACGCCTGCCGCCGCGACGCTCGCTGCGGCCGGGACGATGATTCCGCTGGCCCTGGGGCTGATGTTCGTCGGCGGTGCGGGCAAGAGCGCCATGTTCCCGCTGCACATCTGGCTGCCCGATGCCATGGAGGGCCCGACGCCCGTTTCGGCATTGATCCACGCCGCCACGATGGTCGTCGCGGGCGTTTACCTCGTGGCGCGGATGTTCCCCCTGTTCATCGGCTACGCCCCCGAGGTGCTGCACTGGACGGCCTGGATCGGGGCCTTCACGGCGCTGTATGCCGCGGTGGTGGCATGCGTGCAGAGCGACATCAAGCGCGTGCTGGCCTTCAGTACCATTTCGCAGATCGGCTTCATGATCGTGGCGCTGGGCGTCTGCACGTCGGACGATCCCCACACGGGCGGCCTGGGATACATGGCCTCGATGTTCCACCTCTTCACCCATGCGATGTTCAAGGCGCTGCTGTTCCTCGGGGCCGGAGCGATCATCCACGCCGTGCATTCGAACGAAATGTCGGCCATGGGCGGTCTGCGCCGCTACATGCCGCTGACGCACGCGACGTTCCTGGTGGCGTGCCTGGCCATCGCCGGCATCTGGCCCTTCAGCGGTTTCTTCTCCAAGGATGAGATCCTGACGGCCTGCTTCGCGTTCAGTCCCGTCGTGGGGTGGGTGATGACGGCCATCGCCGGACTGACGGCCTTCTACATGTTCCGTCTCTACTACGGCATCTTCTGGGGCCGCGAGAACCGTGAACTCCACGCTGCCCATACACCCCATGAGGCACCTCTGACGATGACGCTTCCGCTGCTGGTCCTTGCGGCGGTGACCTGTGTGGCGGGCTTCATTCCCTTCGGGGAGTTTGTCTCGAGTGACGGGCTGGCCTACACGATCCACATCGACGGCAGCGTGGCAACCATCAGCCTCTGCGTGGCTGTCGCGGGCATAGCCCTGGCCACCTGGATGTATGCCCGCCGGGAGCAGCCCGTGGCCGATCGGCTGGCCGAAAGGTTCAGCGGCCTGCACCGTGCAGCCTACCACCGCTTCTACATCGACGAAATCTATCAGTTCATCACACACCGGGTGATCTTCGCCTGCATCTCGACTCCGATTGCGTGGTTCGACCGCCACGTGGTCGACGGTTTCCTGAACCTGCTGGCCAGTGCCACGAACGGTGCCGCCTGCCTGATCCGCGAGATGCAGAGCGGCAGTGTGCAGCGCTACTGCATCTGGTTCCTCGGCGGTGCACTGGGACTGACGATCCTGATTCTTCTCATCTGCTAATCGGTACGCATTATGAATATTCTATCCCTGTTTCCTGCCGTGCCCCTGTTGATGATGCTGGGGCTGTGGCTCTCGAAGTCGCGGCGGCAGATCCATGCCGTGATGGTGGCGGGTTCGTCGGCGCTGCTGGTGCTGGCCGTCTGGCTCGTCTTCCGTTACCTCGGGCTGCGCGAGGCCGGTGAGACGGCACAGATGCTTCTGACCGACAGCGTCGTGTGGTACGCCCCGCTCAATATCCACTACGCCGTGGGAGTTGACGGCATCTCGGTGGCCATGCTCCTGCTGTCGGCCATCATCGTCTTCACCGGCACCTTCGCCTCGTGGCAGATGCAGAAGGACGTGAAGGCCTATTTCCTGTGGTTCTGCCTGCTGTCGGTTGGCGTCTTCGGCTTCTTCATCTCGGTCGACCTCTTCACGATGTTCATGTTCTACGAGGTGGCGCTCATCCCGATGTACCTCTTGATCGGCGTCTGGGGCAGCGGCCGCAAGGAGTATTCGGCCATGAAACTCACACTGATGCTCATGGGCGGTTCGGCGCTGCTGCTGATCGGCATCCTCGGCATCTATTTCGGCGCCGGGGCCACGACGATGAACGTCCAGGAGATCGCCGCCCTGCACAACATCCCCGTCGAACTGCAACGCATCTGGTTCCCGCTGGTCTTCGTGGGATTCGGCGTGCTGGGGGCTCTGTTCCCCTTCCATACGTGGAGCCCCGACGGTCACGCCTCGGCTCCGACGGCCGTCTCGATGCTCCACGCCGGGGTGCTGATGAAGCTCGGCGGCTACGGCTGCTTCCGCGTGGCGATGTACCTGCTGCCCGACGCGGCGCACGAGCTGAGCTGGATCTTCATCATCCTGACAACCATTTCGGTGGTCTACGGCGCCTTCTCGGCCTGCGTGCAAACCGACCTGAAGTACATCAACGCCTACTCCTCGGTGTCGCACTGCGGACTGGTGCTCTTTGCCATTCTGATGATGAACACCACGGCTTCGACGGGCGCCATCCTGCAGATGTTGAGCCACGGACTGATGACGGCGCTCTTCTTTGCGCTGATCGGCATGATCTACGGACGCACCCATACGCGCGACGTGCGGCAGCTGAGCGGACTGATGAAGGTGATGCCGTTCCTGGCCGTGGGCTACGTGATTGCGGGTCTGGCAAACCTCGGGCTGCCGGGCCTGAGCGGCTTTGTGGCCGAGATGACGATCTTCAACGGCGCCTTCATGAACGCCGACACCTTCCATCGGGTTGTGACCGTCATCGCCTGCACGTCGATCGTCATTACGGCGGTCTATATCCTGCGTGTCGTCGGGCGGATCCTCTACGGCACGTGCGAAAACCCCGAACATCTGAAACTCTCCGACGCCACGTGGGACGAACGCTTTGCGGTGATCTGCCTCGTCGTGGCCATTGCCGGGATGGGTCTCGCCCCGCTGTGGGTGAGCGACCTGATCCGCGGCAGCGTCTCGGAACTCATTGCACACATCTTGAGCTGATAAGCCTATGGACTACACTTCGATATTTCCGCTGATGCGGGCCGAACTGACCCTCACGGCAATTCTTGTCCTTCTGTTCCTCTACGACCTGATTGCCGGGGAGCGCGGCCGGCGTTGGTTTTCGGCCGTGGCGTGCGGACTGCTGGTCGTGCAGGTGATCGTGACCCTCGTCCCGGCACCCGCGGGCGAACTCTTCGGCGGCATGTTCCGCTATACGCCGATGGACGGCGTGGTGAAGGGTGTCCTGGCCGTCGGGGCCCTCGTGGTCTGCCTGCAGTCCGATACGTGGCTGCGCCGCGACGACACCCGCCACAAACAGGGCGAGTTCTACATCCTGACCCTCTCGACGCTGCTGGGCATGTACTTCATGATCGGGGCCGGACACTTCCTGATGTTCTTCATCGGACTGGAACTGGCCTCGGTGCCGATGGCCTGCCTGGTGGCCTTCGACAAATACAGACGCTATTCGGCCGAGGCCGGTGCCAAGTACATTCTTTGTGCGCTCTTCTCGAGCGGACTGATGCTCTTCGGCATCTCGTTCTTCTACGGAACGACCGGTACGCTCTATTTCGACGACCTGGCCGCACGCCTGACGGGTTCGCCGCTGGAGATCATGTCGCTGGTCTTCTTCTTCTCGGGTCTCGGATTCAAGATCTCGCTCGTGCCCTTCCACCTCTGGACCGCCGATGCCTATCAGGGAGCCCCGACGGCTGTCACCTCCTACCTCTCGGTGGTGTCGAAGGCCGCCGCGGCGTTCGTGCTCTTCACCACGCTGGTGAAGGTCTTTGCTCCGATGGTCGAACAGTGGCAGACGCTGCTGTGGATCGTGACGGTGTTGAGCATCACCGTGGCAAACCTTTTCGCCATCCGCCAGAAGGATCTGAAACGCTTCATGGCCTTCTCGTCGATCTCCCAGGCCGGCTACATCATGCTGGCCGTCATCGGCGGCACACCGCTGGGCATGACCTCGCTGGTCTTCTACGTCCTGGTCTACCTGGCCGCGAATCTCGCCGTTTTCGGGGTTCTGGCGACCGTCGAGCAGCATGCCGACGGCCGGATTTCGCTCGGGGACTACAACGGATTCTACCGGACGAATCCCCGGCTTGCCGTGATGATGATGCTGGCGCTCTTCTCGCTGGCCGGGATTCCGCCCTTTGCGGGCTTCTTCTCGAAGTTCTTCGTCTTCACTGCGGCCTTCCAGGCGGGATTCCGTGTGCTGGTCTTCATCGCGCTGCTCAATACGGTGATCTCGCTCTACTACTACCTGTTGATTGTCAAGGCGATGTTCATTACCCCTTCCGATGCGCCGATCGCTCCGTTCCGCAGCGACAACTATACGCGCGTGAGCCTGGCCCTGTGCCTGGCCGGAGTGCTGCTGCTGGGGGTGGTCAGTGCCGTCTACGACGGGATCAACGCCCTCTCTTTCGGACTCTGACGGAGTTCCGTTGAACGATAAAGAGGGAAGACCCCCGCAAGGGTCTTCCCTCTTTTTTCCGCGATCGTCCGGCGACGTGACGGCGGGAGCCGCTACTGCTTTTTTTCCAGGTTCAGCAACTGCTCCTTGATGCCGATTCCGGCGGCATAGCCCGTCATTGCGCCGTTGTGGCCGATCACCCGGTGGCAGGGAATCAGAATGGCGATCGGATTGCGGTTGTTGGCCATGCCGACGGCCCGGAATGCGAGGTTGTGGCCGATCTGCTCGGCGATCTGCTTGTAGGTGCGGGTCTCTCCGTAGGGGATGGTGCACAGTGCCGTCCAGACTCTCTTCTGAAATGCCGAACCCTCCGGGGCGAGCGGCAGCGTAAAGGTGCGGCGTCTCCCGTCGAAGTATTCGCGGAGCTGCCGGGCCGTTTCGCGCAGCAGCGGCGTGGCCTCCGCTTCCGGGCAGAGGTGCGAACCCTCCGGGAGCTCCATCCCGAAGCGGAGCCCGATAATGGCGTTGTCCGAGGCCGTGACGGTCATCAGGCCGACGGGTGTTTCGAGGTGCAGTGACCGGATCATCATAAGTGTTCGAGCGTGTAGTCGATCATCTTCTGCCGTACGTGCTTCGTGGCATCGGGCAGCATCGAGTGGTTCTGGTCGGGATAGACCATCATGTCGTACTGCTTGCCGGCGCGGTTGAGGGCCCGGGTCATCTCCACGGTGTTCTGGAAGTGGACGTTGTCGTCGGCCGTGCCGTGGATGATCAGCAGCCGGGTGCGCTTGTCGTCGAGCATCCGGGCCATGCGGATCGGCGAATTGTCGTCGTATCCCGCGGCGTTGAATTGCGGCAGGTTGTTGTATATTTCGGTGTAGATCGTGTCGTAGTAGCGCCACGAGGTGACGGGCGCCACGGCAATGGCCATGCGGAACAGCCCGTGCCCCTTCATCGCACAGCTCAGGGCCATGAATCCGCCGTAGGACCATCCGTAGATGCCGATGCGGTCGGGATCGACCCAGGGCTGTGCGGCCATGTAGCGGGCTGTCGAGAGCTGGTCTTCGACCTCCAGGGCCCCGAGTCTTCCATAGGTCTGTTTCTTGAACCGCTCGCCCCGGAATCCCGTACCGCGGCCGTCGGCGCAGACCACGATATAGCCTTTGTCAGCCAGGGCATCCTCCCAGTCCATCGACCAGCGGTCGGCTACCGATTGCGAACCGGGACCCGAATACTGGGTCAGCAACACCGGATAGCGCCGTGCGGGGTCAAATCCGCGGGGAAGCACCCTATAGGCGTTGAGCGTGTCGCCGCGTTCGGTCACGAAGGTAAAGAACTCCTTGGCGGGGCGATCCGAGGCCATCAACTCGGCACGCAGCTCCCGGCTGTCGGCCAGGGTGCGGATCCGCACTCCGGAGGCGTCGCATACCTCGGTGACATTGGGTGTTGCGGCGTTCGAGAAGGTCGTGATGAAATACTTCATTCCCTTGCTCGGAGCGACGGTGTAGTAACCCTCGCCCTGCGTGAGGCGTTGTTTGTCCTTCCCGTCGAGGCGCACGCTGTAAAGGTTGCGGCGCAGCGGCGAGGTCTCGGTCGAGAGGTACCAGACGCGCTTGCCGTCGCTCCCCACGACATCGGTTACCTCCCATTCGCCCCGGGTCACCGGCCCGAGCAGACCGCGGCGCAGGCTGTAGAGATAGAGGTGTATGTATCCCGTGAGGCTCTCCTGCCGCACGAGGAAGCGGTCGCGGTCGACAAAGGTCACGGTCTTGTCGTCGACCCGTTCGACATATTGCTGCGTGCGCTCTTCGTAGACCGTCCGTTGGGCGCCGTGGGGCTCGCAGACGACCATCTCGAAGGTATTCTGGCGGCGGTTCAGCCGGAAGTACCAGGGTCGTCCGTCGGGCGTCCAGCCGATGCGGGGAATGTACTGGTCGCTTTCGGGACCGGTCTCGATCTGTGTTTTGGCTCCGGTTTCGAGATCGGCGATCCACAGTTCGACCTCCGAATTCGCCTCGCCGGCCTTCGGGTACTTGAACGAATAGGCCCGGTTGTAGAGCTTTCCGTCGAAGCGCATCATCTCCATGAGCGGTACGCGGCTCTCGTCGAAACGCAGGTAGGCCAGGCGTCGTCCGTCGGGTGAGAAGGCGTAGGCTTTCGTGATGCCGAACTCCTCCTCGTAGACCCAGTCGGTCGTTCCGTTGATCACTTCATTCCAAACGCCGTCGTCGGTAATGCGACGTGTGCGCTGTGTCTCGATGTCATAGACGTAGAGATCGTTGCGGTCGGAGTAGACGATGCGCCGGCCGTCGGGTGAGAACGAGGCGTCGCGCGGAGCCTCGGCATCGCGCAGTACCGGAATGATGCGTCCGTCGCGGATGAGCGAGTAGCTTGTGGTATAGGAGTGTCGGTAGATGGGCTGGCGGCCCGAGGCGATGAGGATCGACCGCTCGTCGGGCGAAAGCGTGTAGTCGGAGATCGCCAGATTCGGCGTCGGGGTCGGGAGCAGGCTCTCGCCCGGGCTCTCCACGGCATAGGCATAGCGGCGGATGTCGTTGCCCTCCAGGACGGTGTAGTGTTCTCCGTCGTTCATCGAGCGGATGCCCCGCACCGTCTGGTTCAGCCCCTTCAGCCGGGCGATTTCGGCATACTCCTCACCGGCCGCGGCGGGGGAGGTGATAAAAAGAAGCGCCGCAGCAAACAGCCCTTTGGCTGCGCTCCGTGCGCTCCGTGTCGTCAGTCTCTTCATCGTATGATGCTGTTCCTCGGTTTTCTGTCGTTGCTGTCCGGTTAAATGTCCTCGACGTCGAAATCGTAGCCCAGGCGTTTGCCGGTCACGAACTTCGAGTTGTCCATCTTCGTATTGAACTGGTCGACCGTCACGCGCTTGTTCTCCTCGTAGGGCGGCATCAGCAGGTCGAAGTTCAGCGAGAAGGCGATGGCGGCCTCCAGGACGTCGACCAGGGCATCGCGGTCGATCTCGGCCTTTCCGAAGCTCATGGCCCGCATCGAGGTCTGCTGCTTTCCTTCGACGAAGTAGCGGCGTTCGCGGTTGATGAAGAGCCGCCCGATGAGGTATCCCTCGTCGGCGTTGCGGTTGAACTTGAACGAGTCGGAGAGGAAGTTGTAGATGTTGATCACGCCGCAGTAGGAGTTCTCCTGGTCGGCCTGCACGTAGGGGTTCTGCCAGATCAGGTGGTTGGCGTCGAACTCGAAGACGTCGGTGTGCATCTGGAAGATCAGCAGGTCGTTGGCCACCTGCAACTGGGCTTCGAACTTCCCGCGGTCGCGGTATTCGAGCCGCACGCGGCGGTCGAGTTTTCCGTCGAGTTCGTCATCCATCTCGGCGGCGATCTCCAGCAGCGTCTCCTTCAGCAGGTTGAATGCCGCAAACGTATTGTCGAAGACCTTCTGTTTGAGGGTCGACTTGCGGACAATCGTGTCGAGAATCTTGGCTCTCAGTGGAGTTGTTTCCATGGTAGGGTTGTATGATCGGTCGTTTTTTCTGTTTTATTCCGGGACTTGTTGCCTGAAGTACGGGCCGTCCGGTTCGTGTCGTTCTGGACTTCGGGAACTATCGGATCCGCAGTTGCCGTCCCTCTTCGAGCTGTTCCCCGGGTTTAAGCTTGTTGAGGCGTTCGATCGAGCGGCTCCGGATCGCGTAGGACTGCCCGACGGCGTAGACCGTCTCGCCCTGCCGGCAGATGTGGTGGCGGGCGTTGCCCTCCCAGCGTTTCTTCTTGCGCTCGATGTAGACCACCTCGCCGGTCATCGGCTGAGACTCCTTGTCTTTCAGGTCATTGAACTTCCGCAGGTTGCGTGCCGAGATGCGGAACTTGCGACCGATGTTTTCGAAGGTGTCGTTCTCCTTGGCCGTGACGTAGTGCACGCCGTTTGTAACATAGACGTTGTAGCCTTCGTGGGCATTGATCGTGACACGGTAGTTGTCCGGATCGATGGCCGTCTCGGTGCGGGCGATCTCCTCGACACTCGACTGTGAGGAGAACCACTCCTCGGGATTGCGCTCCAGACCGAAACGCGTGGCGTAGAGACGCTGGCCGTCGGGGCGGTCGAGCAGGTAGAGCTGGCTCTCCTCGATGATGCGGATCAGCCGCTGGGCGTAGTCGGGAGCCGTGGCATAACCGGCGGCCTTCAGACCCCGGGCCCAACTCTTGTAGTCGTCCGATGCGTAGGCGAAGAGCGAGTCGTAGCGGGGTTGCGAGTCGAGGAACTCGGCGTGGTCTTCGTAGGAAGCCTCGACGGTGGGGTAGGCCCGGAAACACTCGCCCTTGGCATCGTCGTCGTGGTAGACGCGTTCTCCCTTCCAGTTGGTTTTGCACTTGATGCCGAAGTGGTTGTTGGACTTCATCGACAGGAGGCTGTTGCCGCAGTCGGATTCGAGGATTCCCTGTGCCATGGTGATGCTGGCGGGGATTCCATAGCGTTCCATGTGGGCAACGGCGATGTGCATGTATCGGTCGATGTACTCTTCGCGGGTCTGCCGCACCTGGCCTGTCAGTCGGACGGTGCTGCCGAGGAGGATTGCCGCGAGGAGTATTGCTTTTCTGGAAATATTCATTATCTTTGTTTGATCATTACCGACAAAGGTATAATTTTCCGGTGAAAATAACAATAATCCCGTAAAACCGAAGCTATGTTTACCGAAAACGCGAACCGCATCTTCAACCGTTCCATCGAGGATTACCACCGTTGGGACCATGTGGACCATCCGATCGAGAACCCCTATGAAGCCGGCACGATCGACCATCTGCTCTACCACAAGAACTGGATCGATACCGTGCAGTGGCACCTGGAGGACATCATCCGCGATCCGGCGATCGATCCCGTGGAGGCGCTGAAGATCAAGCGGCGGATCGACAAGTCGAACCAGGACCGCACGGACATGGTGGAGTATATCGATTCCTACCTGCTGGACAAATACAAGGAGGTCACGCCGGCGGCCGATGCACGGCTCAATACGGAGACCCCGGCCTGGGCCATCGACCGCTTGTCGATTCTGGCGCTGAAGATCTACCACATGGCGCGGGAGACCGAACGCACGGATGTCGACGAGGCGCACCGCGAGGCGTGCCGCCGCAAGCTCGATGTGCTGCTCACGCAGCAGACGGACCTTTCGCGGGCCATCGAGGAGCTGATCGAGGACATCGAGGCGGGGCGCAAGTACATGAAGACCTATAAGCAGATGAAGATGTACAACGACCCGTCGTTGAATCCCGTGCTCTATGGGCAGAAAAAATAAGGACGATCGACCCCGTCACCTGCTGGTCCTGCGGACTTCGGCCATGGGCGACGTGGCGATGCTGCCCCATGCCCTGCGGCCCCTGTTGGCGGCCTATCCCGACCTGAAGGTGACCGTGGCGACGCAGAAACTCTTCCGACCCTTCTTCGAGGGGCTCCGGGTCGGGATTCTGGAGGTCGATACGAAGGGCGTGCATCACACCCTGCGGGGAATGTGGCGCCTGGCCGCCGAGGCGCGACGTCTCGGCGTGGATGCCGTGGCCGATGTCCACGACGTGCTGCGCTCGCAGGCCTTCCGCCTCTCGATGCGGCTGCACGGTATCCCTACGGCCCATATCGACAAGGGTCGAGCCGAAAAACGCCGCTTCATCCGTTGCGGCAGTCGCGGCATGGAGCCCCTGCGCCATACCGTGCTGCGCTATTGCGACACCTTCCGGCGGTTGGGCTTTGTACTGGATGATCCGGCCCCGGCCGAACACCGCACGCTCGAAAATCCCTTCGGCGAGAAACAGGGCCGCTGGGTGGGTTTCGCCCCCTTCTCCGCCCACCGGGGCAAGACCTACCCCGAAGCGCAGGCGCGTGAACTGGTCCGGCTGCTTTCGGAACGCTTCGAACGGGTCTTTATCCACAGCGGAGGCGGGGCCGAACGGGCCTTTGCCGAGGAGATGGAACGGACCTACCCCAACGTGACGGCCCTCTCCGGAAAAGTCCGGCTGGCGGGGGAGATGGCCCTGGTGTCGAATCTCGACTGTGTGGTGGCGATGGATTCGCTGGTCATGCACCTCGCGGCGCTGGTCGGCACTCCGGTAGTGTCGGTCTGGGGCGCTACCCATCCCGGTTTGGGATTCCTCGGCTACGGCGTCCCGGAGGCGGGAATCGTGCAGGCCGACCTGGCGTGCCGTCCCTGCTCGGTCTTCGGCAGCAAGCCCTGCCGCTTCGGCGACTGGCGCTGCCTGACG
>CALUIG010000034.1 GCA_944320625.1 uncultured Alistipes sp. | reverse complement strand
CCTTTATCCGCACAAAGGAGCCTCGGAGGGGCTCCTTTTTTATGGATCCGATCCCGAAAGGAGCTTGGGCAGACCCAAAAAATCACACACACTACCCGATTTCCCGATTTTATTCCTTACATTTGTAACAGTTCCGTGCCGACCCGCGGAACTATACATAGTACGAACGTTTCGTTACGTTTTCTTTCACGCTCAAACTTCGCAACTTTGATTAACAGAAAGAAATGTAACAGGACGCTCCGTGAACGCTTGTATGGCATTCGTGCACCTCTGGCGCATTATATGCAATACACGTTTCGCGTGGGCTGTCCGTGTTACTTATTTCTGTTAAGGGCAGCGAAGGCCTGAGCGTGGGGTAAGCTAATACGGCAACCCACGTTTTTTATGGCTTTCGATTACGACTACACGGGAAATCTCTCCCTGCTCGATCGGCCCACGGTCGCCTTCTTCGCCTCGCGCATCGTCACGCCCGAGCTCCACCTCCGGACCCTCGAGTGGGTCGAACAATGCTGCAACTCCGACCGGGTCGTAATAAGCGGATTCCAGTCACCGCTCGAAAAAACCGTCTTTCAACACTTGCTCCGGGCCCGCCATCCCGTCGTTTGGGCATTGGCCCGTTCGCTCTACCGACACTATGCACCCGATGTCCAGGCGGCACTCGACGAGGAGCGGCTTCTGGTCATTGCCGTACGCAACGTCGGCCGGGTCAGCTGGCACACGGCCCAGGTCCGGAATTTTACCATCACCGCATTCGCCGACGAAAGCGTCTACGCCCTCAACGAGCAGGGGCGGCACAGTTCGCTCGGAACCCTGTATCGACTGGAGGCGAACTCGGACAAACCGGTCCGGCTTCTTCCGTAACGACGGGCCCGACCCGGCTTGCGGCCCGGGGCGATCCTACGCGATGGAACGGATTGGGACAAGGGCAAAAAGGCCCGACGGAGGGAGGGGGCGTCAAGGGAGACGGAAAACCACCCCGGAAGAGGAGAAAACCATCCGGAAGCACGGGGTCCCCGGAAGAGGTCGGAAGGAGCGTCGAAGGAGACGGGAAACCACCCCGGAAGAGGGAAAAGGCATTCGGAAGCACGGGCCCCCTGGAAGAGGGCGGAAGAGGTGTCGAGGGAGACGGGAAACCACCCCGGAAGAGGAGAAAACCATCCGGAAGCACGGGATTCCCGGAAGAGGTCGGAAGGGGCGTCGAAAGAGACGGAAAACCGCACCTCAGACAGTGAAAAAACCGATGCGGAAGTTCCCGTCCGTCACTTTTCAAGCCATTTCAGGAAGTCATCGGTCCTCGACCGGCTGACGATCATTTCAAACGAGGATTCCGGACGAGCGACGATCCGAAGCCTCCCGCCCAGTTTCTTGACAATGCTCACAATGGCCGATGCCGAGACGATGCAGCTGCGCGAAATCCGGAAAAAAAGGTCCGGATCCAACTCCTCGGAGATCTGATCCAACGACGCGTCGATCACATAACTGTTCTCCGAGACGGTCACCAGGAAATTGATCTTCTCCTCGGAATAAAAATAGGCGATCTCGGAGGTCCGGACCGGGATGATCCGATCGTTGAACTTCACGATGAAGCGCTCCCTGTAGACTTTCCGGTCCGCCTTCAGCAGATTCTGCAGCGTCTGCGCGTCGAACCGCTCCCCGCTGGTTCGACAACGCGCCACAGCTCGCTTCAAGGCCCCCAATTCCACGGGCTTGAGCAGATAATCCACACTCCCCGCCTCGAACGCCTTGATCGCATAACTGTCGTAGGCCGTCGTCATGATCACCTTCGAGGTCACCTCCACCTGCCGGAAGATCGAAAAACAGTCTCCGTCCGAGAGTTCGACATCCATGAAGATCACATCGGCATGATGGTGCGGATCCTGCAGCCACGCGACGGTCTCCTTCACCGAGCAGGCCATCCCCACGATACGGATGTCCGAGAAATTCTGTTCCAGGATACGGGCGAGATTGGACTGCGCCATGATCTCATCTTCTACGATCAGGACATTCATAGGATACTTCTTTTATAATAAAGGGAGTGTCACACGGTACTCCGTGTCGGTCTTGACAATTTCGATCTCCCGGCCCGAAAGGTCCGCATACTGCTGCCGGACGTAGTTCAGCCCCACACCCGTCGAGACACTCCGGGTGATTTTCGGCGCCAGGGTATTGGTTACCGTCACCTTTCCGTCGCGGGCCTCTATACGGATCGTGAGGGGTTGGTCGCGGTTGAACTCGTTGTGTTTGGTGGCGTTCTCGATCAGGATCTGGAGCGAGCAGGGAACCACAAAGCGACCCAGCATCTCCTCCTCCACCTCCTCCCGGACGACAAAGCCGTCCAGAAAACGCACCTTCAACAGATCCGTATATAACCGGACAAACGTCAGCTCGTCCCGCAGGTAGACCAGCGTTTCGTTCTCGTTGCGGATCATGTAGCGGTAGAGTTCGGCCAGTTTATGAATGAAGGTGCTCGCCTGTTCGGTTCTCTTTTCGCAGACCAGGCAGTCGAGGATATTGAGCGAATTGAACAGGAAATGAGGATTGATCTGCTGCTTGAGCTTCAAATAGCGGAACTGTGCAAGATGGGCCTTGCTGCGGGCATCGTACATCTCCGAACGTGCGGTCAGGGCGTAGTTGACCATCAGGATGATGCAGTAGACCGTGATCTCGACCAGCAGCGAGATGATGAACAGCTGCAGGCTCTCCTCCCCGAAATCCCGGTTCAGCGAAAAGGGAAGACCAAGACCCACCATGGCCATCTCCAGAATTGAGGTCAGCAGAATGAACGCAACCAGAAAGATCCCGCGCAGAAAAGCCGAATAACTGGAGCTCTGACGCCGGATATATCGGATATAGATGATGTTCAGGCAGACCAGGATGATGATGGCTGCCGAGTTGGAGAAGACCCGCCGGATCACCTCGACAAAGTCCCAGCTGCTGAACAGCCGTGTCGAAAAGAGCAGTCCGAAACCCAGCCGGAAACAGAATATGACGATGAATATGAGGATCAGCCAGCGCAGTCGCGGATAATGCAGAATCCCGATCGGCCGCTCCGTAAGTCCGTGCTTGAAGAGCTTGATGGAGCCGATGATCCCCCACCCCAGGATCTCGGTGGTCAGCAGCGTGGCCAGCGAATGTATGAAGTAGGGATTGTGGATGACCTGTCCGAGCAGTTCCCCGCCGATCGTACCGAGAAGATAACCCGCAACATTGACGACAATGACCGCCGCCGCAATGAATTCCACCTTGAGTTCCAGCTTGATGCAGATAATCACGGCCATCGACATCGTGAGAATCGTCAGCAGCAGCGAATCCTCGTATCCGGTCATCCGGCAGACCAGCGTGACAACGGCGTGCAGCAGGGCAAACAGATGGATGATTCCCGGAGTTCTCAACGGTTTCATGACGGTTCAACAGGCTTTTGGACTCCCGAAGATACAAAATATCCCCGAAAAACAAAGACCCGTTTTTTTTCATCGCAAAAAATCAACAGTTCATCCGATCCATCGCTCCATTCGTCTTTTTATATTTTCGGAATGAGACCTTTTATACTACTTTAGTCATACCAACCCTACGCAACCTAAAACCTGAATGAAAAAACCGGAACTCAAATTCTGGCAGATCTGGAATCTCAGCTTCGGATTCCTGGGCGTACAGATCGGATACTCGCTCCAGAACTCCAATACGTCGAGCATTCTGCAATCTTTGGGCGCGGACCTGAGCCACCTGAGCTATTTCTGGCTGGCCGCACCGCTGGCCGGATTGATCGTCCAACCCATCGTCGGCATCTTCTCCGACGGAACCTGGACCCGGCTGGGCCGCAGAATCCCCTACATCCTCGGAGGTGCCGTCATCTCGTCGATCGCACTGTTCCTCATGCCCAACTGTCCCGTGCTGCTGGCCTTCGCACCGCTCGTCATGGGGGCCCTGATCCTTCTGTTCATGGATCTCTCCTTCAACATCACGATGCAGCCCTTCCGGGCCCTGGTCACCGACATGCTCGACGACTCGCAAAAAACCGAAGGATTCGTCATCCAAACCTTCCTGATCAATCTCGGAGCCGTGATCGGCGCCCTGCTTCCGCTCTTCATGACCTGGTGCGGCGTCTCCGACGCCCCGGTCGCAGGCGGCGTCTCCCGGCACATCGCCTACTCCTATTATCTGGGGGGGGGAATTCTGCTGCTCACGGTTCTGGTTACCGCCTGTAAGGTCCGGGAGTACCCGCCGGAAGAGTTTGCACGCTACGCGGCTCCCAAGCAGGAGCAGTCCGCCCGAAAAGGCTTCATCCCCCTGATGCGGGACATCCCCCGCACGATGCTCCAACTCGGCATCACGCAGTTTTTCAGCTGGGCCGCACTCTTCCTGATGTGGAACTACCTGAAACCCCTGATCACCGCCTCCTTCATCGATCCGACCGCCGAAACGGTGAATATCGGCGCGGCCGAAACCTGGACCGGAGTCCTCAACGCGGTCTATCCGGTTCCGGCGTGTATCATGGCCATCTTCATGACGCAACTCGCCGCCAAGTGGGGAAACAAAAGCGTCTATGCCTTCTGTCTGCTTTGCGGTGCCATCGGCTATCTCGGACTGACGGTCGTGGAGGACCGCTATCTGCTGATGCTCCCCATGGTTTTCATCGGAATCGCCTGGGCCGGCATCCTCGCCATGCCCTACGCCATCCTCTCCCGGGCAATCGACGCCCGGAACTCGGGAGCCTACATGGGTATCTTCAACTTTACCATCACCATTCCCCAGATCTGCATGGGACTGGTCGGCGGACTGATCGTCAAGGCCGTCAAACCCTTCGTCCTCGACGGCCGCAGCTACGAACTGCTGGAGCAGGCCGAACAGGTCCAGGTCGACAGTACAACGGCCGGGTGGATGATGGCCCTGGCCGCGGCCTTCATGCTTCTGGCCACGCTATCCGTCCACTTCATCGACGAAAAACAGCAATCCGCATAGCAAACCATCCATTCAACAACCCAATAAACAACTAATAACTATGAGCTTATGAATCGAATCGTTACTCTATGTGCGGGACTCATGTTGCTGTGCAGCAGTTTCTCGCCGCTTTATGCACAGAAGGGATACGAGGTCAAAGGCGCAGTCGTCGATCAGGCCGGTCCGGTTATCGGAGCCACCGTGCTCGAGAAGGGGACCAACAACGGCGTCTCCTCGGGACTGGACGGAAGTTTTGTCCTGTACGTATCCAGCGCAGAGTCGGTCGTCGAGATCAGTTGCATCGGCTACAAGACCGTCTCCTTCACAGCTTCGCAGCAGAAACCCGTCATCGAAATGGTCGAGGACGCCATGTCGCTCGAAGATGTCGTCGTCATCGGTTACGGCTCGCTGAGCAAAAAGGAACTTTCGAGTTCGATCGTCCAGGTCAACAAGGACCAGTTCTTCAAGGGCAGCATGAACAACCCGATGGAGATGCTGACGGGCAAGGTCGCAGGTCTTACGGTCAATACGACCGCCGGAGCCAACCCGAACTCCAGTTCGGACCTTCAGATCCGCGGCGCAACCTCCCTGTCGGCCTCCAACAGCCCGCTGATCGTCATCGACGGCGTGCCGGGCGGCGACATCCGCAACATCGCGGCCCAGGACATTGAATCGATGACCGTTCTGAAGGATGCCGCCTCGGCGGCCATCTACGGAACCCGCGGTGCGAACGGCGTCATCCTGATCACCACGCGCCGGGGTTCGTCCGATGAAGCCGGTACGGCACACGTGACCTACGACAGCTGGTTCGGCGTCAACATCGCCAAACCCCATGCCGAGGTTCTCAGCGCCGATGAGTTCCGCCGGTCGCTGCGCGGAACCGACTACGGCTACGATACCGACTGGTACGATCTGCTCATGCGCGACTTCTCCTACGAGGTGAACCAGTACGTCGCCATCGACGGAAGCTCCAAGAACGGATCCTACAACGCCTCGATCAACTACAAGAACGCCACGGGTATGGACCTGTGCGCCGCCCGCGAGGAGTTCGGAGGACGGCTCGCCGTACAACAGAACGTCTTCAAGAACCGGCTTCAACTGAGCATGTCGCTCAATGCCCGCCGTGTCAACGAGGATTGGGGAAACGACGGCATGTTCGACACGGCACTGAGCATGAACCCCACCATGCCGGTTTACAACGAGGACGGTTCATTCTACCAGCCGACCTCCCCGACAGGTGCCAAGAACCCGGTTTCGGAACTGCTCGTCAACGACAACAACGGACAGCGGCTCTACCTGCTCGGAACGGTCGAGGCAAAACTAAACCTCCTCTCGACGGGCTCGCACAACCTCAGCACCACGCTCAACTATTCGCTGCACTACAACGATCTGAAATCAAACTACTACACCCCGTCAAACTCCTCCGAATCCTACTGGGGCGGTTATAAGGGCCGGGCCAGCATCGAATACCAGAAGTGGTACACCAACCACCTGGAGTGGCTCTTCAACTACTCGTTCTACCATCAGGATCACAGCCTGCAGGTCGTGGGCGGATACACCTACGAGGAGTCGTGGTGGGAGACTTTCCAGGCCCAGAACAACGATTTCACCTTCGACAACATCAGCTACAACGACATCGGCAGCGGTTCGTATCTGAACGAGGGCAAGGCTTCGATGTATTCGGGCAAATCGCTCTCGAAACTCATCGGTGTCTTCGCGCGTGCAAACTACAACTGGAAAGACCTGATCATGGCTTCGGCCTCGCTGCGTTACGAAGGTTCGACCAAGTTCGGCGCCAAGCACAAATGGGGGTATTTCCCGGCCGCATCGATTGCCTGGGAGATCGCCAACATGCCCTTCCTCAAGGAGCATTCCGACATCGTCCAGAGCCTCAAGCCGCGTGTTTCATACGGTGTGACGGGACGTTCCGACTTCGATGCCTACAAGTCGCTCTCGACCTACAGCACCAGCGGCAGCTACTTCATCGACGGTGCCTGGGTCACGGGATATGCCCCCTCGGTGAATGCCAACCCCAATCTGGGATGGGAGAAACTCGTGAGCGTCAATGCCGGTATCGACTTCGGATTCCTCAAAGGCCGGCTGCGCGGTTCGGTGGACTGGTTCACCCGTCAGTCGCGTGACCTGCTCTACAACTACACGGCTCCCCAACCGCCGTTCGTCTACTCGAACATCCTGGTGAACGTCGGAACGACCACCAACTCGGGTATCGAGGTGAGCCTCGAAGGCGACATCTTCAAGGGCGAGCGTTTCAACTGGACGATGGGGGCGAACTACTCCTACGGAGAGACGAAACTGACGAAACTCTCCAACGACGTCTACCAGGCCTCCTATGTGGAGATGTACCAGAAACCCGGCGTGGGCACCTCGGAATACTTCTTCCGGATCCAGGAGGGCAGCAAGGTCGGACAGTTCTACGGTTATGAGTTCGCCGGCGTCTCCGAAGAGGGTGACATGCTCGTCTACAACAAGGACGGGGAGAAGATCCCCTCGTCGTCGGCCGCTCCCGAGGACAAACGATACATCGGAAACGGCACACCCTCGCATTTCCTCTCGTGGAGCAACACCTTCCGCTACGGGAACTTCGAGCTCAACATCTTCTTCCGCGGCGCCTTCGGCTTCGAGATCTTCAACATGCGCAAATACGGAATGGGTCTCCAGGGCTGCGGTACGGACAACGTCCTGCGTGACGCCTATCTGGACGATGCGGACATGATCACCGGAGGCGGTGTCATCTCCTCCTACTTCCTCGAAAACGGAAACTTCTTCAAGCTCGAAAACGTAACGCTGGGATACAACTTCACCCCGAAACGCGAATGCTTCCTGAGCAGCCTGCGGGCCTACATCTCGGCCAAGAACCTCTTCACGCTGACCAAATACTCGGGCAACGACCCCTCGATCGTCTCGATCACCGGGCTGACTCCGAGCGTGGACATCTCCAGCGCCTATCCGCTTGCCACCCAGATCACCATCGGTCTGACCATGCGTTTCTAACCTCAAACAACCGACAAGATGAAACATATCCTATTGAAAACAGCCTTCGCATTCGCCGTTTCCCTGTCGTCCGTATCGTGCTTCGACCTGGAGGAAGAGGTCTTCGACCGGGTGGATGCCTCGATTTACTACTCGGACGAGAACAGCGTCAAGGGCGCGGTAGCCGCCATCTACGAAAAAGCGGTGAAGAGCTACATCGAATATTTCTGGTATCTGCAGGAGTTCTCGGCCGACCAGATCGCCTGGCGGTCGTGGAACGGAGGTCTGTGGGGCTATGACGAAGCCGAGAAATTCGTGCTTTCGTCCCACACCTGGACCGCGGATTCGAAGATCATCCGGCAGACCTGGGAGACCGCCTGGACTACCATCGGTCTGTGCAACAACGTCATCTATGACCTGGAGAAGATCGATGCCGGATCCATCGGACTGACCTCCCAGGAGCTCGAATCCTACATCTCCGAGGTACGGACCCTGCGGGCCTGGGCCTACTACAACATCTTCGAGATCTGGGGCGGAGCGCTTCCGCTGAACATCTCGGTAAGTTCTGACGTACCGCCCTCGGCCGATCCCGACTTCGACACAAGCTGCAAGAAGATCTACAATTTCATCGTCACGGAGCTCGACGAGAGCGTCGGCACGCTGAAGCAGAACGAGGTAAACCGCATGAACCAGGCCGCCAACCGCATGATCAAGGCCCGCATGCTGCTCAATGCCGAGGTCTTCATCAAGGAGAACCATTATGAGGAGTGCGCCCAGCTCTGCCAGCAGATCATCAACGGCGACTACGGAACGTACAGCCTTGCCGAAGATTACCGCGACATCTACTCGATCGACAACACCTCCTGCCCCGAGGTCATCCTGGCCTTCGCCTACGAGGACGGCAAGATGGAGGGAGCCTGGATGCGCGACATGCCGTTCCTGCCCTACAACATCTGGGAATATACCGGCGAACCGCTTTCGAAGCAGGACGGTTGGAACTGCTGCTGCCTGGCCCCGTCGTACGACAACTCGGGCAATGTGCTTCCGACGGGCGGAACCGACGGAGGAGTCTGCTTCCTCGACGCTCCGTACAATGACAAGCTGGGTGCCGTCTACGAGCGCTTCAGCGACAAGGACATCCGCAAGTCGAACTTCGTCTGCGACGATACGGGCAATTACAGCGGCATGTTCCTCAAGGGCGAGGTCAAGGCCAACATGGGAACGGGCGAAGCACTGAAGGCCGATGCCGACCGCGACGGACAGGCGCTCGTCTACGTGGATCAGGTCGGGACGTTCCTGAACAACGGACGAACGCTGGAGACGGTCATGTCGCCGCGCTGGGGCGAAACCAACTCGGGTGTGCGGCTGATCAAATACCCGATGTACCCCGCCACCACGGGTTACAGCTTCAAGGACATCGACGAGGTGGAATTCCGGCTTTCGGAGGCGGTATTCATGCTGGCCGAATGCAAGATGCGCAGCGGAGACGCCAACGGTGCCAAGGAGTTGGTCAATTCGGTCCGCGAACGCTACTTCTCGAGCAGCGACTGGGCCGTCGAAAAGGACAATCCGGGCCGCGGATTCTCGGATTTCGACATGGACTGGATGCTCAACCAGTGGGGACAGGAGTTCCTCTGCGAAGGACGCCGTCGCCGGACGGACCTGCGCCGCTTCGACAAATTCACCCAGGGACAATGGTGGTTCTTCGGACGGGCCAAGGAGAGCGCCTTCGATCTCCCGGCCAAGAGAGACCGGAAATACGAATGGTATCCGCTGCCTTCGTCGGCCCTGCTTGTAAATCCCGGACTTGTACAGAACCCGAACTATTAACAGAGATTTGGTCATGAAAAAGCTTATAACACATATCCTACTGCTGTCGGTAGCGCTCTTCCTGGGGGCCTGCAACCAGGACGAGATCGTCTTCGACCACGAACAACCGGCATTCGAGATCAAGGCAGGCAACATCCTCCTGGAGGTGATCGTTCCCAAGGAGACGGTCAGCGGCGACGTAATCTATATCGCCGGAGCATTCAACGGCGGGGACGAGGCGGCAGCCGAAGACCTGCGCTGGCAGCTCGAAAAATCGACGCTCATCGAAGAGAAATGGGGTATCTATCTCGATCCCGCGACCTTCGTCGACGGAAAAACCCTTGCCGACGGATACCACTTCGTCTCCAAGAACGACGGCGAGGAGCGTACGGCCCGCAACGAGGCGGTCGTCCGCACCGAGAATCCCGAACCGGGACGCCGAACGAACATCTACGTCAACAAATGGGCCTCGTTCTTCGACTCCCCCGAAGAGGATGACGACGAGTCCGGACACGACGGACACGTGGTTTACGTGGAAGACAACAGCGGGTGGGATGAACTCTACCTCTACGCCTGGGGTGACAGCGAAATTTTCGGCGCATGGCCCGGCATTCCGGTCGACGGCGAAGTGACCATCGGCAAGACCACGTTGAAATACTTCGACATGGGTGAAGCCAACGAAGGACAGAGCGTCAACCTCATCTTCCACAACAACGCCGGAACACAGTTCGACGGACAAAGCGACGTAACGGTCGACCAGGATTACTACTACTCGATCACCTCATCGTCGTGGACGGCCATCGAACGGCCGAGCGACTACGCGGGCTACACGCTCTATGTCGAGGACCTGACCTCATGGGGTGTCACCCACGTCTACGGATGGTTCGGATCCGGGGACGTAACGGCCTCCTGGCCCGGCATTCCCGTCACGGGCGAGAAGGTCATCAACGGCTACACCTACAAGTACATCGAAATGGGTACCGACCTCACGGGGGCCGAGATGAACGCCATCTTCAACTGCTCCTCCTCGCAGGCTCCGGACTTCCATGTCATCCTCGACCGGGACTACTACGTCACGGTAACGAATTCGAGCGTCGAGGAGGTCGATCCCAACGACCGGGTCGGCGTCAGCGACGAGTTCGAGGTAAGCATCAACAGTTGCACGTTCGATTCGAAAGGCACCTCGTCGGTTTTCACCCTTTCGTCCGCAGAGTGGGACTGGACGGCAACATCGCCCGACAACTGGGTCTACATCACCGACATGTCGAACAACATCCTCACGGGCGGCAGCAAAAGCGATCAGATCCAGACGCTTCGGCTCTGCGCCGATCCGAACCTCTCCTCCATGACGCGCTCTACGACCCTGACCATCGCCTCGGCCGACGGTTCGCAGACGGCAACGATCGAGATCTCGCAAAGTCCCTCGGGTGCAGCCTTCCTCAGTCAGTGGGTCTTCCAGGACAGCAGCCTCGCCTCCTACGAGACGCTGTGGCCCTCACGCCACCTGATTCCGGCCACGAATGATGCGGCAGGCTGTATTTCGGTAGTTCGCGGCGACGCAAATGCCGATGTGCCCTTCACCTGTACGGTCAAGGGGAAGAACCCCAACGTAAGTACGATGGTCGAGGGCGACTACTGGCTCTTCACCTTCAATGCACAGAACCTCCCCGCCGGAACGACCATCGAGTTCGATGCCACGATGGCCGGAGACGCCAAATCGCCGAAATACTACATCGTCGAATACCTCGACGGCGGAATCTGGAAGAGTGTCGAAGAGGATCTGCTCACGGCCGAAGAGGACCCCTCGATCCGCTACACCTACAAATGCTCGGGAGATGTCTCCACGGGATCGGGCGCTGCGGATTCGTATCAGTACACCACCGTGCTGCAATCCATGACGTTCGACAATCCGGTCGACGGACAGCTCCAGATCCGTTGCCGGGCCGTGGGATCGATGACCTGCGACGGCAGCGCCCAGAACATCAACGTCACCTCGCAGGGCGCCAGCAGCATGCCCGACTTCGGGTTCACGGCCGTGAATGCCCAGAACTTCGGGACGAAAAAACCGACCCAGACCAAAAAGCTCCTCATCCTGGGAAACTCCTTCTCGTACTACTTCAATCCGGTCTTCATGCTCAAGGAGATCGCCTGGAGCCAGGGCTATGACCTCAAGATCAAGGCCCACCTGAAGGGTTCGCAGGACTTCGCCGACCACCTGAGCCTGTCGATGTCGAACGACGCCATCGAAGAGGGCGGATATGACTTCGCCATCATCCAGGACCAGAGCACCAATCCGGCCAAATACGCCTCGAATTCCACGGCATACGCCTCGGTGGTCGACAACTGCAAGGCCCTGGCCGACAAGATCCGGCAATACTCGCCCAACTGCAAGATCATTCTCGATCAGACCTGGTCCTATCCGGCCAGCAGCTACGGCGGATACCAGAGCCATGCGGAGTTTGACCGGCTGCTCAAGGAGGGGACAATGGCCATGGCCGAAGCCGCCGACACGTGGGTAGCTCCCGTAGGTCCGGCCTTTGCACAGTCGCGCACCGACCATTCGGGATGGAGCCTCTACTACTCGGGAGACTCGAAGCACCCGACGCGTTCGAGCGCCTATCTGAAGGCCTGTGTGGAGTTCGTGACGCTCTTCGGCGAGGAGTTCACGGGCGAGGTGCCGAACTGCAACGTGGCGGCCGAGCGCGGCAGCTACTTCCGGGATCTGGCCGAACAGCTCATCATCGGGAACGAGGCCGATTACCGGATCCAACGATAAAGCGTAGAAAACACGAAATATGTTCAGGAATCTCTTATTCATCCTTGTAGAAGTTTCGTTGCTGCACCTTTGCGGATGCAGCAACGAAACTTCCGATAACGGGCCGACACCCCCGGCCGGAAATACGGCCAATACGAGCGTCATCTACGAAGCCAATCCGAAACTCTTCGCACGAAGCAATGCACTGAATGCCATCGAGGGGCGTCTGGACGACATCCTCGACCTGGGCGCCGACATCCTCTGGCTGATGCCCATCTACGAACAGGGCAGCCTCAACGCCATCGGATCCCCCTACTGCGTACGCGACTATCAGACGGTCAATCCCGAATACGGTACGCTGGAGGATCTCAGGTCGCTGGTCTCGACGGCACACGGCAAGGGCATGAAGGTCATTCTGGACTGGGTGGCCAACCACACCTCGTGGGACAACGACTGGATCTCCGAACACAAGGAGTGGTACACCCAGGATGCCGGCGGAAACATCATCTCCCCCGAAGGAATGGGCTGGGATGATGTTGCGGATCTGAATTTCAACAACCGGGAACTGCGCCAGGCCATGACCGACGCAATGCTCTACTGGGTCCGGGAGGCCGACGTCGACGGATTCCGCTGTGACTATGCCGAAGGGGTTCCCCTTGACTTTTGGAAGGAGGCCATTTCGGCACTCCGGGGCGAGAAACCGGATCTTCTGATGCTGGCCGAGGGCGGCGAATCCAACCTCTACACGGCCGGATTCGACCTGGTTTACGGTTGGGGATTTGCCTCCGGACTCGAACAACTCTTCCAGGGCAAAACATCGGCCAGCGAACTCTACGCCACCCATCTGGACGAGTACAGGGGTGTTCCCGACGGGAAATGGCGGATGCGCTACTCGACGAACCACGACCTCGCATCGACCGCCTCACCGATCTCGACCTACGGAAGCAAGGAGGCCGCCCTCGCGGCGTTCACCATCGCCACGATGCTGCCCGGTGTACCCATGGTCTACAGTTCGCAGGAGATCGGATACTCCAGTGCCCTTTCGTTCTTCAACTACAACATCATGGATTGGAATGCGGAGCCCGAATACCAGACGGCCTACCGGAAGATTCTTGCAGCCTACAAGGCGACGGATCAGCTCCGGGGCGGAACGCTGAAGAGTTACAGCATGACCGACGCCATGTCGTTCTGCTACCAGAGTCCCGACGGAGGAATCCTGCTGGTCATCGTGAGCCTCTCGGACCAGCCGATGAGTGTCAAGACCCCCATGGAACGCGTCGGAGAGACACTGACCGACCTGATCGACGGATCGACCGTAACACTCCCCTCCGTACTGGATCTCGATCCCTATGAATACCTGATTCTGAAAAAGTAGCACGCCATGAAATACAACGTCTTATCCATTGTTACGCTGAGTCTGCTGCTGGCGGCCTGCGGCAGCGGTCCGAAACCGACCTATACCGTTCCGGCTCCCGAGGATGTCATGATGTACCAGGTCAATCCGCGGGTCTTCGCCCCTGCATCCTCGTTCAACGCCGTGGCGCAGCAGCTCGATTCGATCCGGGCTCTCGGGGCCAACGTCGTCTGGTTCATGCCCGTCTACGAGGTAGGCAGGGAGCGCTCGGTCAATTCGCCCTACTGCATCCGGGACTACAAGGCGCTGAATCCCGAGTTCGGGACTCTGGAGGAGTTTTCGAGTCTCGTCGCACAGTGTCACGAGAAGGGCATGTCGGTCATTCTGGACTGGGTGGCCAACCACACCTCGTGGGACAACGCCTGGGTCGCAGACCACAAGGAGTGGTACACCCGCAATGCCGAAGGTGAAATCATCAGTCCCGAGGGCACCGGATGGCTCGATGTGGCGGACCTCGACTTCGACAATCAGGAGATGCGCCTGGCGATGATCGACGCCATGAAATTCTGGGTCAACGAAGCGGGAATCGACGGATTCCGGTGCGATGCGGCCGACTTCGTACCCTACGACTTCTGGAAACAGGCCATCGACTCGCTGCGGGCCATCCCCGGCCGGAAACTGCTGATGCTCGCCGAAGGAAAACGCAAGGATCACTTCCAGGCCGGGTTCGAAATGAACTACGCCTGGGACTTCATGACCGCACTGCGCAACGTCTTCATCCGCGACTCCTCGGCCCTGCTGCTCTACCGCACGGACCGCATGGAGTACGATTCGATTCCCGCAGGCTGCGTGAAACTGCGTTTTACGACCAACCACGACGAAGCCTCGAAACTCTCGCCCATCGTCGAGTATCGGGGGGAACGGGGTTCGATGTCGGCCTTCGTCATTGCGGCATTCCTCCGCGGCGGAGCCCTGATCTACGGATCGCAGGAGGTCGGCTATCCCGAACCGATCAACTTCTTCCACTACGTGCCGGTGGACTGGAGCAGCAACCCCGCCCTGAGAGCCGAATACGCACGGCTCATGCACCTCTACAACACACGTCCCGCCCTGCGCAAGGGGGAGGCAATCCCCTGCCCGAACGAGGATTGCATTCTCTTCGAGAAGCGCCTCGGCGATGAACAGATCCTCGTCATGGCCAATGTCCGCCCGGAGGCGGTACGGCCCGAACTGCCGCAATCGTGGCAGGGACGGACGGTCACCGACCTGATGACCGGCGAGCAGCTGACGCTGGGATCGTCGCCCGAACTCGACGCATACGACTATCGGATTTACCAATAATCCCGGTTTTTCGCGCTCTTTCTCCGGCCCGGTTCTGTGCCGGGAAGAGCGCGGAATGCGTAACCGGACCCAACAACCAAACCCATGATGAACCGAACCATACTGGCGCTCTGCGCGACCGGTCTGCTGGCCTGTACGGGTCCCGCGGCATTCGATCCGTCGACGGTCGACGACGCCTCGGAAGAACAGATTTCCCGGGTGGAGCCCCTCTCCTGGTGGACCGGGATGAAGACCCCGCTGCAACTGATGGTCCACGGACCGGGAATCTCGGACTACGAGGTGAGCATCGAAGGTGCACCGGGAGTCTCCGTCGCGGCGATCCACCGGGCCGAGAGTCCGAACTACCTCTTCGTCGACCTCGACATCCGCCCGGATGCAACCCCGGGGAGCTATTATCTCCTCTTTTCGAACGACTCAACGACGTTCAAGTACACCTACGAAATCGCATCCCGGAAGGCTGAGTCCGCCCGACGGAAGAGCTTCACGACAGCCGACATGATCTACCTGATCATGCCGGACCGCTTCGCCAACGGCAATCCTGCGAACGACTCGACCGACGACACGGCGGAGAAAGCCGACCGGAAAGCCCCGTTCGGAAGACACGGAGGCGACATCCAGGGCATCATCGACCATCTGGACTATATCGACGATCTGGGAGCCACGGCCATCTGGTGCACCCCGCTGCTGCTCGACGACGAACCGCGGGGTTCCTATCACGGCTATGCCTGTGCCGACTACTACCAGATCGATCCCCGCTTCGGCGACAACGCACTCTACCGGGATTTCGTGACGAAGGCCCACGAGAAGGGGCTGAAGGTCATTATGGACATGGTGCCCAACCACTGCGGTGCGGCTCACTGGTGGATGGAGGATCTTCCCTTTGCAGACTGGATCCACCAGTTCCCGGAGTACACCGGGACCAACCACTGTTTTGCCCCGGCCATGGATCCCAATGCCTCGGAATACGACCTCCAACAACTCGAAAGCGGATGGTTCGTACCCTCGATGCCGGACCTGAATCTGGACAACCCCTACATGCTCCGCTATATCAAACAATGGGCTGTCTGGTGGATCGAATATGCGGACCTCGACGGATTCCGGGTCGACACCTACCCCTACAACGAAAAGGTCCCCATGAGCGAGTGGTGCGCAGCCGTACGGGAGGAGTATTCCGGATTCAACATTGTGGGCGAGTGCTGGACCTCGTCGATTCCGCAACTGGCCTACTGGCAGGGCGGGAACGATAACCGGGACGGATTCGACTCCCGACTCCCTTCGATCATGGATTTTCCGCTCTACGAAGCGATCCGTGCGGCCCTTCCGGACGACTCGCCGCAATGGGGCGGCGGCATGACCCGGATCTACGACTGCCTCACGCACGATTTCGTCTATGCCGATCTCTCGAAGATGCTGATCTTTGCCGGCAACCACGACACGGACCGCATCGGCGATCTGCTGAAGAAGGACCCCGCACGGCTCAAGATCGTCATGACGCTGCTGGCGACTCTGCGCGGCATTCCGCAGGTTTTTGCCGGGGACGAGCTGATGTTCGTCTCGAATGATCTTTCGCAGGGACACGGCGGGCTGCGGGTCGATTTCCCGGGAGGCTGGAAAGACGACACCTGGACCCTCTTCACGGAGGAGGGGCGCCGTGCGGCGACACGCTCGACAGACGGTGCAGAGGTTCGCCGCGGAGAGGCCCAGGAGCTCTACGAACATGCCGCGCAACTCTTCGGGTGGCGCAGGCAGAAGGAGGTCATCCACCACGGGAAGACCCTGCACTTCCTCTCGCGGGACAACACCTATGCCTATTTCCGCTACGACGACCGGGAGGCCGTTTTCGTCTTCGTAAACAACGCTCCGGAAGCAACGACAATTCCGTGGTCGCACTACGCCGAGATAACGGCCAGCCTGAAAAACGGACGCGACGTGCTGACGGGCACGGCGACCGAAATCACCGACCGGACCGAGGTGGCACCCCGGACGGCCCTCGTCATAGAATTTGAAAGACAATCCAATACCGAACATGAATAGACTGAAGATAATGGCTGCCGTCGCACTTGCGGCAGGCAGCATGGCCTGGCAGACGGCATCGGCCACGGAACAGGTGCTCGAATCGCCCGACGGGAATCTGCGGATGACCTTCACCCTGGCATCCGACGGCACGCCGCAATATGCACTGGATTACAAGGGCAAGGCGGTCGTGCTGCCCAGCCCGCTGGGCTTCGAGCTGCGCGGCGTCATCAAGGCCACGCAACTCGAATTCGGGGACAAAACGATCTCCAAGAAGGATGAACGCCCGACGGAATCGCTGCACGACGGTTTTACGGTCGAACGGGTCGAGCGCGACTCTTGCGATACGACCTGGAATCCCGTCTGGGGCGAGGAGTCCGAGATCCGCTGCCACTACAACGAACTGGCCGTAGAGCTCTTCCGCAAGGCTTCACAGAAGCGGATGTTGATCCGTTTCCGGCTCTTCGACGACGGGCTCGGATTCCGGTACGAATTCCCCGAACAGGCCTCATTGACCTACTTCGTGATCCGCGAGGAGCGGACCGGCTTCGCCATGGCCGGCGACCACAAGGCCTTCTGGATCCCAGGGGATTACGATACCCAGGAGTACGACTACGTGGAGTCGCGGCTGAGTGAAATTCCGGCGAAGATGCAGGAGGCGATCTGCGGCAACTCCTCGCAGACCCCCTTCTCGATGACCGGCGTACAGACCTCGCTGCAGATGAAGTCCGACGACGGACTCTACATCAACATCCACGAAGCCGCCCTGGTGGACTATGCCTGCATGCACCTGGACTACGACCCCGACACGCGGACCTTCATGTCCCACCTCACCCCCGATGCCCAGGGCTGGAAGGGTTACATGCAGACCCCGTGTCACACGCCGTGGCGTACGATCCAGGTTTCGGACCGTGCAACCGACCTGCTCGCCTCCCGCCTGGTGCTCAATCTGAACGAACCGTGCGCCTACGATGACGTGTCGTGGATCAAGCCCGTGAAATACATCGGCGTATGGTGGGAGATGATCACCGGCAAAGGTAGCTGGGCCTATACGAACGACCATACCTCGGTCAAACTCGGCTCGACGGATTACCGGACAAGCACCCCCAACGGCAAACACTCGGCCAACAACGACAAGGTGCGCCGCTACATCGACTTTGCGGCGGAGAACGGATTCGATCAGGTGCTGGTCGAGGGTTGGAACGTCGGCTGGGAGGATTGGGCAAACTGCAGCAAGGACTACGTCTTCGATTTCGTGACGCCCTATCCGGATTTCGACATCGAGGCGCTGAACGACTACGCCCACAGCAAGGGTGTGAAGCTGATGATGCACCACGAAACCTCATCGTCGGTAAGGAACTACGAACGGCACATGCCCGAGGCCTATGCGTTGATGAAGCGTTACGGGTACAATGCAGTCAAGAGCGGCTACGTCGGCGACATTCTTCCGCGCGGAGAGCATCACTACGGACAATGGATGGTGAACCACTACCTCTACGCCGTGACCGAGGCCGCCCGGCACCGCATCATGGTCAACGCCCACGAAGCGGTCCGGCCCACGGGACTGTGCCGTACCTATCCCAACCTGATCGGCAACGAATCGGCCCGCGGTACCGAATACCAGGCCTTCGGCGGCACGAAACCCCATCATGTAACCATCCTGCCCTTCACCCGACTGAACGGAGGACCGATGGATTTCACCCCGGGAATCTTCGTCATGGACATCTCGACTTTCGCTCCGGAGAACCATTCGAAGGTCAATGCGACTCTTGCCAACCAGCTCGCACTCTATCTGACGATGTATTCGCCGCTGCAGATGGCCGCCGACCTGCCCGAACACTACGAACAATTCCCCGATGCCTTCCAGTTCATCAAGGAGGTGGCCGTCGACTGGCGCCGGAGCGAATACCTGCTGGCCGAACCGGGCGACTACATCGTCGTGGCACGTCAGGCCAAGGAGTCGGGACAGTGGTTTGCGGGCGGTGTCACCGATGAAAACAGCCGGACACTCGACGTCCCGCTGCACTTCCTCGAAAAAGGGAAACGCTACGAAGCGGTGATCTATGCCGACGCCCCGGATGCCGATTACAGGACCAATCCCCAGGCATACCGGATTACCCGCCGCAAGGTCCGCTCCAGCGATGTCCTGAAGATGCATCTGGCGGCCGGCGGAGGTTTCGCCATCTCGTTCCATCCGCTGCCCTGACCTGCCGGTCCGACATCCCGAATCCGGTCGGCAGGGGCTCCGGTCACCCCACGGAAAGCCCAGCTTCGGACAACGGCTGAACGACTCGAAACAAACCCGAACTTTTTACTTTTGCAAGAACCGAATCACACCTGAACAAGGGATTCCGACAAACCATGCGATTCATCTTCGAAATCGAATACCACACCCAATGGGGTGAGCGGCTCGTGCTGCTGTGCGAGAAGCGGAAAATCGGCATGGA
>CALUIG010000033.1 GCA_944320625.1 uncultured Alistipes sp. | reverse complement strand
TGTTTACCCTGTTTATCGGGATTCCGGGGCAGCCGGACTCTTCCTCTCTTCTTCCTCTCCTTCTCCCCTTTTCTTCCGCCCTCACTCCTCACTCACACACGTTCTCTCACTCTCCCTCTTTCTCTCTTTCTCTCTTTCTCTCTTTCTCTCTTTCTCTCTCCCTCTCTCCCTCTCTCCCTCTTTCTCTCTCCCCCCCCCGGCGTTATTTGACGACGATCAGATCTACTCCGGCCTCTTCGAGTGCGGCGGCCATCTGTTCGGAGACTTCACCGTCGGTTACGATTACGTCGACATCCTCCAGCGAACCGATACGCCCGAATCCACGTTGTCCGAATTTGGTGGAGTCGGCCAATACGATTGTCTTCGAGGCTACGGCCATCATCCGGCGTGTCAACTGGGCCTCTTCGATCGTCGAGGTGGTGATTCCATGTTCGAGGTCGATCCCGTCAACCCCGAAAAAGAGTTTCGAACAGATGCAGTCATCAAGGGCCCGGGCCGTCTCGCTGCCCAGAACCGAGAGGGATTTCTTGTGGATCGTGCCGCCCAGCTGCACGACGTCGATGTTCTCGACCTCGTTGAGAAGCACGCCGAGCCGCAGGAACGGTGTGACGATGTTCAGATGGTGCCACGGACGCATGCGGATCTCTTCGGCAAAGGCGTAGATCGTGGATCCCGACGCCACGATCACCGAATCGTTGTCGTCGAGGAGCTCCACGGCACGCCGTGCAATGGCGCGTTTGGCGTCACGGTTGATGTTGTCCTTGACGTGTACGTCGAGATCGGCGACATGCGGGTTTGCCGGCCGGGCACTTCCATGTACCTTGTAAAGCAGGCCCTTGCTTTCAAGGATCTTTACATCTTTGCGGATGGTGACCTTCGTCACGCCTAATTCGCGGGCAATATCGGTGATACGCACGAAGCCGTGTTCGTTCAGCGTATCGAGAATATATTTGTGCCGTTCAGCAATACTCAACATGATTTTCCAGACAAAAACAAGTGTGACAACGCCTATCAAGAACAAATATAGGAAAAAATCCGCTCTCCCCCAAGCAAAAACGTGTGCCCGGGATTCCCTTTTTGAAATCTGCGGGAAATCCGGGGCACTATTTGCGGGAAGTCTGCTCCGCGTAGCCATCGGCCCGGGCTCCCCACATCAGCAGAAAGACCGCCATTCCGATCAGAGCCATGCCGAGAATTCCCACATAGGCCCAGTTCCAGCCGTAGTGCTGGGCGACGAATCCGAGTCCGACACCCGAGACCAGTGTCGAGGCGTAGCCGAACAGCCCGGTCAGGCCGTTTGCCGTTGCGGCAGCCTTTTTGGTGGCCTGGTTTGCGGCCGCGATTCCGATGAGGGCCTGGGGCCCGTAGATGCAGAATCCGGCGGCGCAGAGTGTGGTGAAGAGCAGCCAGATCGGGGCATCGGCGGGTAATTGCCAGAAGAGGAAGACGAAGAGGGCCGCTCCGGCCATGCAGAAGACGCAGGTGCGGTGTGCCCGGCCCTTCAGCCAGCGGTCCGTAGCCCATCCGGCGAAGAGCATGCCGAGGATTCCGGCGATCTCGAACATCGCCACAAGCCAGCCGGCATGCGCCATGCTGACCCCTTTGGACTGACTCAGGAGCGAAGGGCCCCAGTCCAGCACCGAGAAGCGGACGACATAGACGAAAAAGTTCGCCACGCCGAGAATCCAGATCAACGGATTGCGGAAGACATGCTTCATCAGGAAGGCCCGGTGTTCGGCCCGTTTCGATGCGGAGCCTGCGGCGGGGTCGTCGTTCTGCTCGGTTCCTTCGAGTTCGGGCAGACCGACCGACGTCGGGGTGTCGCGCAGGAAGACCACCAGTCCGATGGCCCCGGCGAAGGCAATGGCCGAGGGGATCCAGAAACACCATCTCCAGGCTCCGGAGTGTGCGGCGAAGTTCAGTACCGTCTCCATCTTTGCCGGATCGGAGGGGTCGGCTCCGAGGTTGGCCGCAATGCGTGCCACGGCTTCGGGATCCGCCGCCAGGTTCTGTCCCAGGTGCCCCATGATGTAGCCGCAGAGAATGACGACCAGTCCGGCGCCGATTGAGTGCGACGTGTTCCACACGGACATCTTGGTGGCCAGCTCCGTGGGCGGGATCCAGTGGGTCAGCAACCGTGCGCAGGGTGGAAATCCCGCCCCCTGCAACAGCCCGTTGACTACCCACATGATGCCCATGAAGAGGATCAGCGTGTTGGTGAAGCGGTCTCCGGTCTCCTCTCCGGTGATCCATGTGGAGATGTCTTCGCCGAATCCGAAGGCGAAATTGGCCAGGGCACAGAGCGCCAGTCCGATGGCCATGTACCAGCGGGCGTTCATGCGGTCGGCCAGAATGCCGTTCGCAAAGCGGGAGATTCCGTAGATGATGCCATTGAGCGTCAGGAAGATCCCGAGGCTGATTTTCGAGATGCCGAGGTCGGCTTCCAGCCCGGGCATGGCCAGGGAGAAGTTCTTGCGGACGAAATAGAAGAGCGCATAGCCGATCATCGTGGCGAGGATCGTGCGCATTTGCCATTGTTTGAAACGCTTGTTCTGTTCGGGTGTCATGGTAGGTAAAAGCGCGGTTTCAATCAACAAAGATAGCTCGTTCGGAGGATAAAGAGGCTACAAAACGATGAAAACGGGTCCGGTCGGGTTGCCGTCAATGGATACTCCACACGCAACCCGGACCGAACAGCCGTCCGAGCCACTCCTCGAGCCATCCGCAGCGGACGGCTACGTCGATGACCGAATAGCGGCTCCGCATGTAGGGGAGTTGTCGGAAAGCCTCGAGGAACCGTTCCCGGGAGACCCCGATCTGTTCCGGTTCGTAGGGGGCTCCGACCAGTTGCAGGCGCTGCCGCACCTCTCCGAAGGGGATGATCTGGCGACGGATGCGTTCCCGTAATTCGGGCCAGTTTTGTTTCAGTCGTTCGAGCTCGCTGCGCAGGGCCTCTTTTCCGACGTATTTGTTGCGGGTCTCCTTCAGGGCACGGGTCACGAGTTCGTTGTTGCCTTCGAAGAGCCGCCGGATCTCGGCTTCGGTTTCGGACCAGGAGCGCCATGCTCCGACGCATCGGTCGATGTCTAATGCTTCGACGGGGGCTTCGAGCAGCATCTCGAAGAGGGCCGTCGAGGCGAGGGTCCCGATTCCGACCTTGAATCCGTGCGAAACCGATGCGCCCTGATAGCGCAGGTGCTCCATGTCCCAGAGGTGGCTGAACTGGTGCTCGGCTCCCGAGGCGGGACGGCTCGACTGCACGGCCTGCATGGCGAACCCGCTCAGCAGGAGCCCTTCGGCCAGTTGCCCGACCTTGTCGACCTTGCCGGCGTGAACTCCCGCGGGATCGGACAATGCCTCCCGGAGGTCATCCTGGACGAGTGAAAAGGCGAACGGGTCGATCGGATCCGCACCTACCGTGTCGGCCAGCATCCAGTCGGCTCCGGCCGGGATCTTGGCGATCAGGTCGGCATATCCCGATGCGGAGAGTGCAAAGGGGGCTGCGGCGGCGATCGAGGGGTCGAAGAGCATGCCGAGCGGGGCGGGGCAGTCGAACGTCTGTTTGTTGCCCTCCTTGGTGATCGAGGCGCCGTAGGCCGTATAGCCGTCCATCGAGGCGGCCGTACCGACAATCAGGTACCGCCGTCCGTTGTGGTGGGACGAGAGTTTGGTCAGGTCGTTGATGACGCCCGATCCGACGGCTACGGGAATGGCGTCGGTCCGGGCGAGCAGGGCGTCGAGCTCTTCGACGTAGCGCCATTCGGCATAGAGTGCCGGGTCGGTGAAGAGGTGGGGTTCGTCCTGTTGGATTCCGGCCTTGTCGAGGATCCGGTGCACCTCTTCTCCGGCTACACGCCATGTGTTCGGGTCCGCCACGACGACGGCCCGGCATCCGGGGAAGAGTTCCGTGAAGAGTTCCGCTGTGCGGGGGAGGGTTCCGACCCCGAACACCACGGCCCGAGTATCGGTCGTGCGCTGTAAGGCATTTTCAATCTTACCCATAGGAATTGGTTTTGATTACTTTATATAAATAAGGAGCAGCGTACGGGGACTCTGGCTCCCGGATTTTCCGTATGGTCGGCCTGTTGGGGCAACCTGCGGGTCGGGGGGCGATGTCCGGGGCTGCCGATGGTCGGGATGAAACGGTTTCGATTCAAGCATGACAAAAATAACTACAAATTTTCTTTTCTGCAAATAAAAGAAACTAAAAAATGCGAAATAGGAAATAAAAGTGACATTAAAAGATAAATTAACGGGTGAATAGAAAATTTTCTTCGATTGCTGTTTTGATGCTTAATGTCTTGTAAAACAGTAGTTTATTAAATCAGATGTTTAAGGCTTCTGATTTTGAAACCGAAATTTCATGGATGAAAAGTTGTCAAAAAGAAAATTAAAACATAAATTTGGAAGCCGGAAAATGGGATTCCCGGCCCGAAACGATACCGTTCCGCAACTAAAATGGAAGAAACTTCAAAAAATACCGCCATGAACAGATTGCTGCTTTCCCTTTTTGGAGCAATGGCCCTGCTGGGCGTCTCCTGCTCCGAGACTTCCGCACCCGCTGACGAACCCTGCCGGATCGACATCCGAAGCCGTGCCGATCTGCATGCCTGGTTCCGCTACTCGCCGACCCGCCCGATCGTTATCAGCGGACACCGCGGCGGCATGATCTCGGGCTATCCCGAAAACTGCATCGAGTCGTTCGAAAAGACCCTCTCGATGATGCCGTCGTTCTTTGAGATCGATCCGCGTCTGACCCGCGACAGCGTCATCGTCCTGATGCACGACGCCACGATCGACCGGACGACCAACGGCACCGGACGGGTTGCAGACTACACCTGGGCCGAGTTGCAGCAGTTCCGGCTCAAGGATCGGGACGGCAAGGTGACGGATTTCCGGATCCCGAGTCTCGAAGAGGTCATCCGCTGGAGCCAGGGCAAGACGATCCTCAACCTCGACATCAAGGATGTGCCGCTGGAGTTCATGTCGCAGTTCATCAACCGTCTGGCTCCGGCCAATGTCATGTATACGGTCCGTAATGCCGGGCAGGCGCGATTGCTGCTCGACCGGGATCCGGATGCGATGTTCTCCGCCTGGTGCAAGAACCTCTCCGAATACCGGGCCTATCAGGAGGCTCGGATCCCGACCTCGCAGATGATGGCCTATGTCGGTACGATGATGCTTTCGGATCAGCAGCCGCTCTATGATTCGCTCCACAGACAGGGGGTCATGTGCATGATCTCCCTGGCCCCGACTCATGACCGGCGTGCGACCGAGGCCATGAAGCGGGCCGGCTACGAACTGGAGATTCCTTCCGGCTGCGATGTCATCGAGACCGATTATCCCTATCTGTTCCAGGGGCTGAGCCTGGAGCGTCGCTGATTCTTCACCTGCTATCCTGTCAATGCCGCAAAAAATGAATCCTTTTCATCGTTATAGCTCCGTCTGGGACCACGGGACGTTGTTGCAGCGCCTGTCGCGCATCCGCCACGTCGCCCTCGACATGGACGGCACCATCTACATGGGTTCGGAGCTCTTTCCCTGGACGCAGCCGTTTCTGGACGGGCTCCGTCGGGCGGGAATCGGCTATTCGTTTCTGACGAACAATCCGTCGAAATCGATTGCCGATTACCTGCACCGGCTGGAGGGTATGGGGATTCGGGCGACCCGCGACGAGATGTACACGACGACGCTGGCCACGATCGATTATCTGCGGAGCCGCTATCCGGCAGCCCGGCGTCTTTTTCTGCTCGGTACGCCGTCGATGATCTCGGAGTTCGAGGCGGCGGGATATGTCTCGACGGAAGACTCGGCCGAGGATGTCCCGGATGCCGTCGTTGTGGCGTTCGACATGACGCTTGCGTACGACCGGCTCTGCCGTGCGGCCTGGTGGGTGGGGCAGGGCCTTCCCTATCTGGCCACCAATCCCGACCGGGTTTGTCCGACCAACCGTCCGACGATATTGGTCGACTGCGGGTCGATCTGTGCGGCTATCGAGCATGCTACGGGACGCAAGCCCGATATTACCCTCGGGAAGCCGGATCCGAACATGCTTTCGGGAATTCTTCAGCGCCACGGGCTTCGGGCTGAAGAGATTGCCATGGTGGGAGACCGCATCTATACCGATATTGAGATGGCGCACAATGCCGGGGCGTTGGGTGTTCTGGTGCTTTCGGGCGAGACGACGCTCGAGGTGGCCGAACAGGCGCCGCGCCGGCCGGAGTTGATTGCGGAGCATCTTGGCGTTCTGGGGGATCTGCTCGGGGAGTCCGGGGCCGGAGGGCATCGGTAGATCCTTGTTGTGTAAACCTTCCGGAGCCTCCTCTCGCTGTGGTGAAAGGGGGCTCTTCTTCTTTTCGGTCGGGCGGCCGGTTTCGGGGCTTTGGACTTACTTTTCTTTTTCTTTCGACCGATTATGGGCTCTTTGGAGGGTTTTGTTTCGATAATTTTATGCTTTTATTTGCTTTTATGCTATTTTCTTGTTGTTTAATTTTGCATTTTTGTTTCTTTTTTATTTTATTTGCAATTGGAAACGCCTCCGATTGGCAAAAATTTATCAACCGAAGCATCGCTCCCTCCTCTGCGACGGAGCTCCGGAGTTCCGGACACCGGTTGCAAACGGCTGTTTTCAGTAGCCTGTCGTCGGAGCAGGAGGCTCGAAAAATACATCGATTTGAAACAATAGATATTTTTCTTTATGCTATTTTTGTGACGCTATCGGATAGGAAATGGAAAAACGGAAAATGAAATATCAAATCAAACACCTATTCTTATGATGAACATGTTACCCGCCTCTTCGTTCGGCTGAGATCCGGACCTCACCCCCTCGATTGAATGATGACCTTTCCAATTTTGAACCATTAAAACGACCCATGTTGAAACCTCAGACTTTTAAGATAGTGCGGCGGAGCACCCTCCTTGCGAGCGGTTGCGTTCTGCTGCTTTTGTCCGTGCTCGCGGCTCCCGCCCGGAGTTTCGCGGCAAATGGTGAAGCGTTCGAGGCTGTCGAACCGCAGATCCGGATCTCGGGTGTGGTCAAGGACAGCGAGGGAAACCCGCTCGTCGGCGCCACGCTGATCGTCGAAGGAACGACGACGGGAACCAGTACCGGCGCCAACGGCTCCTACTCCATGACGGTGCCATCGGATGCCCGGATCGTCTGCTCCTATCTGGGATTCAATTCCGTAACGCAGGAGGTCGGGTCCCGTACCCGGCTTGATTTCAGGCTGGAACCCTCGGCCAGCAGCATCGAAGACGTCGTCGTCACGGCCCTCGGTATCACCCGCAAGGAGAAGAGCCTCGGATATGCCGTGTCGAAAATCGGCGAAGACGATATTACCAACAGCGCCAGCGGCAACTGGCTGAGCGGTATGGCCGGCAAGGTCGCCGGTCTGAACCTGGACCAGTCGTCGGCTGGTCCAGGCGGATCGGTGCGTGTGACGCTGCGCGGTGAAGGATCCCTCTCCTATAATAACAATACGGCCCTGTTCGTGGTCGACGGTGTGCCCATCGGCAACGGCATGGAGGGGAACTCCACGTCGGGATCCTATGAGTCGGACGATGCCCCGATCGACTACGGTAACGGCGCCGGAGACATCAACCCCGAGGATGTCGAGAGCATCTCCATCCTCAAGGGCCCGGCCGCTACGGCCCTCTACGGTTCGCGTGCCGCCAACGGTGCCGTGATCATTACGACCAAGTCCGGCCGTCAGCAGCGGGGTATCGGCGTCACCTTCTCCACGTCGGTGACCTTCGACAAGGCGGGCTACTGGCCCGATTTCCAGTATGAGTATGGTGCGGGCGACTTCCGCAAGACGACCATCAACACGGGCCATACGGCCGACGGGCTGAGTCCGGACGAATACTCCTTCTATACGGTGGATGCCGAGCATTCGGATACCGGAGTGAGCGTTCCGACGTTCCACTCGCGTTATCAGTTCGGTGAGAAGATCAACGGGCAGATGCGCTACATGTACGCTTCGTACGACCCCGAGACGGATACCTACACGCGTCTGCCGTACGGGGTTTGCGACTGGTACAAGGGCTTCTTCCGGACGGGTGTCACCTATACCAACAGCGTGGCGATCGATGCCGGAGACGGCCGCGGTTCGCAGCTCCGCCTCTCGATCAAGGATACCCGCAACGACTGGATCGTCCCCAATACGGGCTTCAATACGCAGAATATCAGCGTTTCGGCTACCAGCAAGCGGAACAAGTGGATCGAGGCCTCGGTCAAGATGACCTACTACCGCAAGAATTCGGACAACCTGCCCGTCGGCGGTTACAGCAACTCCTCGCCGCTGAAGACACTGCTCTGGCAGCCGGTGAGCGCCTCGGTGGACGATGCCTACAACGAGTGGGCGAGCGGCCGTCTGGTCGACTACTACTCGGGGGCCGATACCTCGGTGAAACTCATCAACGGGTCGATGGACAATCCCTATTTCATCGTGTACGAGTGCCTCAATACGCAGACCCGTGACCGCGTGTACGGCAATGCGAGCGTGACGGGGCATATCATTCCCGACAAGCTGTCGCTGACGCTGCGCTCGGGCCTGGATTTCAGCAACGACTTCCGTACCCAGCAGAAACCCCAGTACACCCACGCCTATCTCGACGGCATGTACCGCGAACAGACCATCCGTTCGCTGGAGATCAACAACGATTTCCTGCTCAACTACCGCGATACCTTCGGGGACTTTGCCCTCAGCGCCTCGTTCGGCGGCAACAACATGCTCTACAAGTACAGCAACATCCGCCTTACGGCCCAGCAGCTTGAGGAGCCCAACGTCTTCATACTCCAGAATGTCAACGGGACGCTCGACGTCTCGTCCGTACGGCGCATGAAGTCGATCAACTCCTTCTACGGCTTCGTGTCGCTGAGCTGGCGCGACATGCTCTTCCTCGACGTCACGGGCCGCAACGACTGGTCGTCGACGCTCGCTCCGGGCTACAACTCCTATTTCTATCCGTCGGTAAGTGCGAGCGTGCTGCTCGACGAGGTCCTGGGACTCAAGCAGAAGGCTCCGTGGATTGACATGTTGAAGATCCGCGGCTCGTGGGCCAACGTGGGTAACGACACCGAGCCCTATCAGCTGCTGGCCGCCTATTCGAACTCTTCGGTCTTCACCGGAGCCTATACGCTCCCGAGCTCGACCAAGAACATGCGTCTGAAACCCGAGAACGTCGAGAGCTGGGAGGTGGGTGTCGAAGGTCACTTCTTCAAGAACCGTCTCTCGTTCGACGTGGCCTATTACGACTCGGAGACCACCGATCAGATCATCAACGTTCCTTCCGACTGGGCGACCGGCGCCTCGTCGATGGTCATCAATGCGGGTTGTGTGCGGAACAACGGTGTGGAGGTGGCCATGCACTTCCGCCCGATCGAGCACCGGAACTGGAGCTGGAACATCGACGTCAACTGGTCGAAGAACTGGAACGAACTGGTCGAACTGGCTCCGGGTGTGAATGTCTGGCAGCTCAACTCCAGCAATACCATCGGCAGCAAGGTCTTCATCTACGCCTATCCGGGTACGGAGCTGGGCCGCATCTACGGCTACGGACTCCAGACGGCACCCGAGGGGGCCTTCTACTACGACGAGCAGGGCCGCAAGATCGATTGTTCGGGGCAGGACATCGTCGATGCCGAGACCGGCAACCCGATTCTCGACGGTACGAACCTGAAGGATCTGGGAAGTATCTATCCGCTGTGGAAGGGCGGTTTCACGACTTCGCTCCGCTACAAGAGCCTTTCGCTCACGGCCTCCTTTGCAGCCTCCTACGGCGGCAAGGCCTACTCGCTGACCAATTCGATCCTCTCCTACATGGGCAAGCTGACCAATTCGCTCGAAGGCCGTTATGACGGTCTGGTGCATCCGGGCGTTAACCTTGCCGAGGACGGGACCTACTCGAAGAATACGACCATCACCACCGATGCGGTCGACTACTACAATACGGTGGTCTACCCGCGCGCCAATACCGAATCGAACGTCTTCGATACCTCCTACCTCAAGATGAAGGAGCTGCGTATCGAATACTCCCTGCCGCGGCGGCTCTGTGCCAAGACGAAGGTGCTTCAGAGCGCTTCGATTTCGTTCTTTGCCACGAACCTCTTCTGCATCACCAACTTCCCGCAGTATGATCCCGAAGTGGCATCGCTCTCCGGGTCGTCGCTCTACCGGGGTGTGGAGACGGGAGCCTATCCCATGGTGCGTTCCTACGGTTTCAGCCTTAAGCTCGGATTCTAAAACAGGACAACGATGAAAACAATGAAATATCTGATGGTCGGCATGGCGGCGCTGCTCTCCCTGGGGAGCTGCACGACGAAGTTCGACGAGTATAATACCAATCCCAACGAAATGGACCTTTGGAATATCGGTCCTTCGGGCATGCTCCAGCAGTTGCTCTACTCCGGGACCGAGGTTTTCCTCTATCGTACGTGGCTGCTGAACGGCGAGCTGATCCAATATACGTTCGCCGGGTCGGGCAACAACACCTATCACCGTTACGTGATCGACAACTCGGTGGGCTCGTCCGCCTGGTCGAACCTTTACCGCCAGGCCGCCAATGCCGATCACATGCGGCTGCTTGCCATCCAGCGCGAGAGCCCGAACTACGAGGCCGTGGCCCTTACGCTGCGTACGCTGCTGCTCTCCAACGTGGTTGACATCTTCGGCGATGCCCCCTATACGGAGGCGTTCAAAGGTCCGTCGGAGGGTATCAGCCAGCCGAAATTCGACCGGCAGGAGGATGTCTACCGCGCCCTGATGGCCGATTACGAACGTGCCAATTCGCTGTATGACGCCTCGGCGGCATTCGAAAACCCCGAACGCGACCTGCTCTATGGCGGAGACGTGGCCAAGTGGCAGAAGTTCAACAATTCACTCTACCTGCGTCTGCTCATGCGTCTGAGCAACCGGGACGACGTGCTGGGGGTTTCGGAGAAGATCAACGAGATCTTCTCGTCGCCGGCTCTCTATCCGGTCTTCACCTCGAACGACGACAACGCCACGATGTATTACGACGCCGTGGAGCCGTTCGTCAACTACTTCGGTTCGCGGCTGGAGACCCAGTTCACGACCTCCACGGGACGCCGTCCTGCCGAGCAGATCATCAACATGATGAAGGAGACCGGTGACCCGCGTATCAGCATCTGGTTCCGCCAACCGTCGGGCGCCGACGGCTGGAAGGGCGGTCAGAGCGGTATCGAGGCGCAGGAGGCCGACCTCACGGGGGTGGCGAATCTGAACAAGACGAACCTCGGGGAGTACGATTCACCCTATGCGCTGATGAAGTACGACGAGGTGCTCTTCATCCAGGCCGAGGCGATCCAGCGGGGCTGGGTGGCCGGAGATGCCGCCGCGATCTATCAGCAGGCCATCCGGGCCTCCATCGAGTTCTGGCACGGGGTCGACAAGACGGGACTCAACATCACCGATCGGGTCATCGAGAACTTCCTGGTCAACGTTCCCTACGACGGGACGCTGAAGACGATCATCGACCAGAAATACGTGGCCCTTTTCTGGGTGGGCTTCGAGGCTTGGGCCGACTATCGGCGGACGGGTTATCCCGAGCTGGTCATCGGTACGGGAACCTTCAATGACCATATTCTGCCGCGGCGTCTGGTCTATCCGACCAATACGATGGAGACCAACCGTGAAAATTATGAAGAGGCGCTGTCCCGTCTGCGCAGCGTCTACGGCGGCGATGACGACATGAAGACCCCGTTGTGGTGGTCGCAGGAAGCCGTCAAGCGAGGAATCCGATAACCCCAAAGAATGCAAAACACATGAAAACAGGATCATATATTTGGAACAGGGCCTTTTGGCGCACCTTCCTGCTGCTGATGGCGGGTGTGCTCTTCGCCGGCTGCGAGAAGGACGAGACGGCGGAGAAGTATCTCTATCTGCTCGACCCCGACCGGAATCCGCTGGAGGAACTCTCCTACGGTGTCAGCGGCGGGATGCAGGATTTTCTGATGTATTCGAACCATGGACATTGGCAGTTGGTTCCCACCTATGCCGAGGATGCGGAGTGGATCTCCTTCTGGCCCACCGAAGGGGTGGGGGATGCCCGCTTCTCGACGCTCGTCAAGGAGAACAAGACGGCTTACAGACGTTATGGTGAATTGAATGTCGTGGTCGACGGCGAGTCGGTCATGGTGCTGAAGTTCAACCAGGAGGCAGCCGATCCCGTGCTGGAGATCGACATGGGCGAAGTCGGCAAGACCGTGTCGGTCAAGGGCGAGAGCTTCACGGTCAACGTGACCTCGAATGTGGACTGGGTGGCCGAACTGGTCAATCCCGAGGACGCGGCGTGGGTGACTGTCGGGGAGTTCACCGACCACACGCAGACCTTTGTCTGTGCAGCCAATGAGGGCGATGTGGCCCGGGAGGCCCGGGTCCGCATCCAGGCTTACGGTACCTCGCTGTCGCGCGAGTTCGTGATCTATCAGGCCGACCGCACCACGGCCTTCGAAAATGCCTCGCAGGTCTCGCTTTCCGAGCTGCTGGCAATGGGCGAAGGAAAGATCTCCGAGAACGTCTATGTCGTGGGCAGCGTCATCAGCGACCGCACGACGCGCAACTATCCCGTCGCCTACGGGAAGAACGGTGAAAATCCCGCCAATACGATGTTTATCCAGGATGAGGCCGCGGGTCTTTGGATCGAGTTCGAGAACGAGGCCGACAATACCTTCGATCCGAACGATCGGGTGACCATCCACATGTACGGACAGGTCATCGCCCGCGATGCCTATACGAACGGTCTGAAGATCGACCGGCTTTCGTCGTCGGCCGTGCAGTCGTCCGAGCCGGGACCGGCCGTCGAGCCGATCGTCCTGGACGATGTTTCGCAGCTTTCGCAGTACGAGAACCGGCTGGTGACGCTCCGTAACGTGGAGTTCGCGCTGCCCTACGGTACGCTGGTCAACATCAACGAGTCGGGCTATCTGGGCGTGGAGCAGGGTGCCGCCTACCAGGCTTCGGCCGACTACAACGACCTGACGATCGAGTACGGCCACTACGTGCGCGACGCATACGGCCATACGACGAAACTCTATACCACGTGGTCGTTCACCGAACGGGCCCTGTCGATGATGCCCGAGGGTGCGGGCGACATCACGGGTATCGTCAACAAACGCTACAAGTGTGACGTTTACGACGGCCGCGACGAGAGCCGCCGCAAGGTGGAGTCCTGGTGCATCCGCATCCGCCGCGAGTCGGACATCACCAACTTCGATGCCGATCCCGCCACGCGTCTCTCGAAGACGATCATGCAGATCGGTCCGTGGACCGACAACAAGGGGGCGATGTCGACGGTCATGGCCTCCGTCGGACAGGGACAGATCAAGCACTCGGTGGGTGTCGACGTCCTGGGTTCGACCTCGGGCAATACGCAGCAGATGTACCTTGCCTGGGCGCATGCCCGCTGCACGGCGGCGACCTGGAACGAGCAGACCGGCAGCTGGCTCCCGGCCTACGGCAATACGAAGGGCGTGCAGTACATTGCCCTGATGGCGCAGAACTGGTGGAAGAACACCTCGGCGGTGAATTCCGATACCGACGGCTGCTGCTGGATCCTTTCGAACCTCTCCACGGCGGGCTATACGGGGCAGATTTCGCTTCAGTTCACGGCTTCGAGCAATACGCTGGGCCCGATGTACTTCCAGATGGAGTGGGCCGACACGGACGATGCGAAGGAGTGGACCCCGATCGGCAACGAGTACGTCGCCTCCAACTGGCACAGTTGCATCCATGCTCCCGAGTATCTCTTCGTGCTGCCCGATGAGCTGAAGGACCGTGCAAGCTTCGCAATCCGCCTCCGCGCCACGCGCCAGCGGAACGCCAGCGACAACGAGGATACGGCGGAAGGTACGAGCCGCCTGGGCATCATCCGCATGTCATGCCTGGATATGTAGAACCCGAAAAACGCATAAAAAGAGTATGAAATATTCGTTGTATTTGTTGAGAATCTTCCTGTTGGCGACCTGTTTCTGGTCGCTGACAGGCTGCTCCGAAGAGGAGCCGAAGGAGTTTGTGCAACCCGATCGTCTGGTTCGCAATCTCTATCTCTCCTCCGTGATGAGCGTCTACAAGGGGCAGGAGCTCACGCTGCAGGGCCGGGGCTTCGAGTCGGGCGACCTGCTGTCGTTCCGTGCCGAAGGTTTGCGCATCGAGATGCCGGTGAGCGACGTGACGCCCAAGACGGCAAGTGTCGTCGTGCCTTCGGAGCTGGTTCGCGGAACCTATGAGGTGTACGTGGTCCGCGGGACCGTGGAGCAGTATGTCACCTCGGTCCGGATCTATCTGACCATCGACCAGGAGGTACCCGACAAGGAGGGATACAACCTCAAGGGAATCGTCTATTGCGGGGACCGGGGCGTTGCCGGCGTGCGTGTCTCGGACGGTATCCAGACCACGGTGACCGATGAGAACGGATACTACTGGCTCGCATCGCTCAAATCGCTCGGCTATGTCTTCATCACCCTTCCGTCGGGATACGAGCCTGCGGTGTTCGACAGCGACATGATGGGCTTCTGGGCCGGACTCACCGCCGGGACCGAGGTCTGCGAGGTGCACAATTTCGAACTCGTGGAGGTCGACAACGACCGTCACGTGATGCTGGTGGGCTCCGACCTCCATCTGGCCAACAAGCAGAACGACCTGCAGTTCTTCAGCAATGGATTCCTGGCCGAGACGCAGGCTTTCGCCGACTCGAATCCGCTGCCGGTCTACTGCCTGCTTGCGGGTGACATGAGTTGGGACCGCTACTGGTACGACAATCACTTTACGATTGCCGACTACAAGCGGCTGCTGGCCTCCAGCGGCTATCGGATTCCGGTCTTTCACGCGATGGGCAACCACGACAACGATCCCTATGTCACGGGCGACGTCCTGGGACAGACCCCCTATTGGAATACACTGGGTCCGAACTACTACTCGTTCAACCTCGGGCGTGTGCACTATGTGGTGCTCGACGACGTCGACTGGATCAATACGGGCGGTGCGGAAGGGATCGTCGGAGCCCGCGACTTCAATGCCCTGGTCTCGCTGGCCCAGATGGAGTGGCTGGCGGAGGATCTGGCCGCCGTGGAGGACAAGACGGCTCCGCTGGTCATCTGTCTCCACGTCCAGCTCCACGAGAACTACAACTCCTCGTTTAGCAACGTGCCCCGCATGTCGAGCACGACGGGAGGTACGGCCGCGCTGCTGAAAGCCGTCGCAGACTTCTCCGACGTACACTTCATCACGGGCCATACCCACTACAACAGCACGATGGTCATCGACGACGGGGTCATCGAGCACAATACCGCTGCGGTTTGCGAGACCTGGTGGTGGAGCAATTTCTACTCCGGCCGGGGGATCTGCGTGGACGGTACGCCGGCCGGCTATGGCGTCTACACCTTCTCGGACAAGGAGGTCGAGTGGTATTACAAGGGGATCGGCGAGGAGCCCGGCTACCAGTTCCGCAGCTACGACATGAACGTGGTCAAGGCCCATCTGAACACCAATCTCTACAAATCCTATCTTTCGCAGTATCCGAGCCGTACGAACGGCGGTTACGACTATGCGTCGGTCGGGGAGAACGAGGTCTTCATCAACGTCTGGAACTACGATCCGGAGTGGCGTGTCGAGGTCTTCGAGAACGGCGTTTCGCTTCCGGTTACGCGGTTGTTGCAGCGGGACCCGCTTCATACGATCGTCTTCGACATCCCGCGTGTGGAGCACGGTGCCGATGCCACTTCGGACTGGGCCTCCTGCCCCATGTCGCACATCTTCTCGGTGACGGCGTCCAGTGCGACCAGTCCGCTTGAAATCCGGGTTACCGACCGCTTCGGCAACCAGTGGAGCGAGCAGATGTCCCGTCCCAAGGCCTTTACGAAGAGTATGAAATAAATCGAAAATACTGAAACGATGAAAAGAGATCTTTTGAATCGGATCCGGGGGCTGTTTCTCGTGTTGGCGGGCCTTTCGTTCGCGGCATGCAGCGAGGCCGACGTCGAGGAACCGACCCTCGGGCTCAACACGACGAGCGTGAGTGCGAACAAGCGCGGCCTGACCTACGAGGGTGGCGACGTCACTTTCGAGGTTACGTCCAACGTCTACTGGGTCATCCACATCGACGACGAGGTGGATTGGCTTACGGTATCGCCCCGTGCGGCCTACGGCAGCCAGCAGGTCCACGTCATAGCCGACGTGAACCCGGGTGAGGCCCGTACGGCGACGCTCTATTTCGATTCGCTGGACGGCGTAACCGCGCAGATCGAGGTCCGTCAGGGCTCGGTCGACGAACTGATCTACTATCTCCGTACGGGCATGGGCAGCGGTTTGGTGAGTGCGCCTGTCGCCGTATCCGATTTTTCGGAGTGGGAGACCGACGGTGTCGGCACGGTTTCGGCACTCTTCTCGGGCGTCCACGCCGAGGTGGTTTCCGACCGTGCTTCCTCGGGCTATGAGGCGGCCACGGGCGGGAATGCCGTGTTGCTGGCCGATGCCGCAGGGGTCGAGGACGGACAGACTCCGTCGTTCTCCGTCAGCGGCATTTCGGTGCTTGACGACCGCTATTTCCGTCTCAAGGTCGGGGTCGCACCCGCTTCGGGTGAACTCGCGGCCACGCAGCTGCGGCTGTTGGCCGGGAACGGCGGTGACGAATTTGTCGAGGTACCCTGTGAATGGCTGGAATCCGCCGGGCAGGAGGGCTGGAAGGAGCTTTTCGCCTGCTTCTGCGTTCCCGAGGAGGTGGAGCGCCTCGACTTCCGGATCGAGAATACGGGCGGAGCCTGCTACCTCGATGATTTCCGCTTCTACGAAGGGAATGTGGGCGAGGGTTATGAACTGGTCTTCCAGGTCGGGGCCGACGACGGTCAGCCCGAAGGACATGTCTATTTCGAGGACGATTTCAGCTGGGTGACCGATGTCTATGGCGGAACCGACTATATCGGGACCTGGCCGACACCGCTCACGGCCGAGCAGTATTGGAACGGCGTCACGGCGGCGAGCTTCGGCGAGGAGGCCTACAATACGCTGATCAATTCGGGCTGGGTGACCGATGACAACAAACTCAAGGAGCGGGTCTACCTGCGTGTCGGCTACATCAAGATGGGTCGGGCGTCGAATACCGCGGGATGCGGCGGCGGCCTGGTGACCCCGACGCTGGACATCAAGCACAACTATACGGCCAACGTGAAGGTGAGCTTCGACTGCTGCATCTATGTTTCGTCGGGCGGCACGTGGGATCCCTCGACGATGCAGGTGCGCATCATCGGCCCGGGAACGATCAACGACGACGTCTCGACGGTGAAGGTCTTCGAGATGCAGACCGCAACCCCGGTGATGTGGGAGACCAAGGAGTGCATCGTCTACGGTGCCACGGACCAGACGCAGATCGTCTTCGAATCGGTCGAGGAGGTCAAGGCGAACCGTTGGTTCTTCGACAATGTCCGCGTGGTGAAGGCCGGGGCCGACGAACAGCCTCCCGTGGAGCTGATTCCGCTCGATACGCCCGAAGTGACCTATGATCAGGAGGGTTCGACGGCAAGTTCGGTGCGGTTCTCCTGGTCGGCCGTGGAGAACGCCGCTCGGTACGAATATACGTACACCTGTCTGAATTGCGGCGAGGTCGTCGAATCGCGCAGCGGCGAGACGACGGAAACGAACGTGGTATTCGACGGGCTGATTGCCGGGACGAGCTGCTCGCTGATCGTTCGTGCGCTTCCTGCCGGGGAGGATACGACGTATGAGGCTTCGGAGTGGAGCGAGCCGGTCGAAGGGGAGGTCAAGACCTCCGTGACGGGTGTCGACTCGCACCCGGTGGGCTATGCCCTGCTGGACGACGACCTGTCGTGGGTGACCGTGGGCGTCTATGGTGAGGAGAGTTTCGTGGATACCTATCCGGGCAATCCGGCCGGCATCCGTTTCGACAAGGTTTCGGCAGCCGGGAAGGCTCTGCTTGAAGAGAAGGGCTGGGAAATGACCTCCAGCAACTCCGCAGCCTACCTCTATGCCGGGAGCATCAAGTTGGGAACCTCGTCGGCCGTGGGTTCGGTCTTCACGCCCCGGGTTTCGGCCATCGATCCGGGTACGAAGGTCAATGCCGAGGTGATTGTCGGCGGTACGGCCTTCCTCGGGACCAACGACTATTACGACGACGATACGGCCGCCATTACGATCGAGGGTGACGGCTCCTTCGAGGACGGTTCGAAGAGCCGGGAGTTCCGCATGGGCAGCTGGAACGACTGGGTGCGCCACCGGTTCGTCGTGCGCGACATCACCGCTTCGACGCGTTTCCGCCTCGAATCGCGGACGGCGGCGAAGGGACGTCTCTTCTTCAACTATTTCGGGGTTGTGAAACTCGACGACGCCTATTCGTCGGCTTCGGAACTCCCGCAGTTGGAGACGCCGGGGAATGTGACCCTGTCGGATGCTTCGGCCTACGGATTCGACCTGAGTTGGACCGAGGTGCCCAATGCGACCGACTATACCTACTATGTGGTGCGTCCCGATGGGCGGATTGCGGCGACGGGCAAGAGCTGGGAACCGCGTGTGCATATCGGCGGACTCGACGGCAAGAGTGTGGCAGGACACCCGTACTTCAATGTGCGGATCGTGGCCAACCACATGAACTACAACTCCAGCAAACAGGAGATTCCGCAGACCTACCGTTCGTCGGAGAGCTCGCGGGCGCTGCAGGCGCAGCTTGTCGAGACCTCGGCTACGGTCTACTTCCAGGACGATTTCTCGTGGATCGATCCGGCGGGCGGAAGCGCCTTGCTGGCGACCAATACGGACTGGATCAACACCTATTGTACGACGGATACGATGATCCGCTTCGACAAACTCGAGGAGGAGGGAACTTCGCTTCGGGGCTGGAGCTATGACAGCAGCCTGAAGAGCGTCTATACGCGTCCCGGATACATCCACATCAACTCGTCGTCGGCCCAGGGATCGCTGATTTCACCCGCTCTGTCGTCGATTTCGGGAACCGATGATGTTGAGGTTTCGTTCGACGCCACCTATTTCTACCAGTATTTCTCGAAGACGGCGGATACGAACAAGACCCTGACGATCGCATTGCGCGGATCCGGAACCATCGAGGGAGCCGCGGACGGCGTGTTGACCGTCACGCTCTCGCGGGGCAATGCCTGGGAGGATTTCACCTTCCGCATCCAGGGAGCCGATGCCACGACGCAGGTGGTATTTGTTCCTGGCGCGGCGAGCAAGAACCGGGTTCAGTTCGATAATTTCCGGGCCGTATCGCTGACGAAGTAACGGTTCGATAAAAAGCAAGTGTACCATGAACCCGAGAATCTGGAAATACGCCCTGCTGTTGGTTTCGATCGTGGGGCTGGCACTCCCGGCGGCGGCCTGGGACCGCGTGCGCCACGATGCCATTGCCAGCATCGCCGAACAGCATCTGACCCGCCGCGCCAAGCGCAATATTGCCCGCTATCTGGAGCACTCCATCGTCTACTATGCCTCCTACATGGACAAGCATCGGGACGATCCGGGGTTCCGCCATATCGAGCATGTCAGCTATGTCGACGGGCAGATGCAGCTGGTCGACACCCTGCGCGACGGCAAGATGAACTGTGTCGTGGCGCTGATGCAGGCCTGCGACCGACTGCGCAACTACCGGGAGATGGACGATTCGCTCGTGCGTCTGAATCTGATGTATGTTATCCACATTGCCGGAGACATGCACTGCCCGGGCCATGTGAAGTATCCGGGGTGCAAGAGCGGCCGGGCCGTGCTCAACGGCAAGAAGATGTCCTACCACGCCGTGTGGGACTGGGGTGTGCTCGACCGGGCGCATGGCTGGAGCTATACGGAGTACCGCGAACAGCTGGATACCCATACGAAGCGGGAGCGGCGTGCGATTGCGGCGGGTACTCCGCGGGAGTGGGTGCATGAAACGGCTGTCGACTGCCGGGTGATCTACGACTGGCAGCGCCCCGACGGGGTGTATGACAATGCGTTCGTGCAGAAGACCTACCTGCTGCCCGAACGGCAGCTCGTCAAGGCGGCCTATCGTCTGGCGGCTCTGCTCAACGACCTGTTCGGGTAGCCGTCGGGTTGGGAATACGGAAAAATCCGGGCGATCATCGCCCGGATTTTTCGTGTGTAACGGCACTTGTGGCGTTTTCGGTTTTACCGTCTTCCGTTGAGAGCGATCATGTCGCAGAGCATGGTATTGAAATCCACGTTATC
>CALUIG010000032.1 GCA_944320625.1 uncultured Alistipes sp. | reverse complement strand
GATAACGTGGATTTCAATACCATGCTCTGCGACATGATCGCTCTCAACGGAAGACGGTAAAACCGAAAACGCCACAAACAAGGCGGGCGGGGAGAATTTCCCCGCCCGCCTTGTTTGCAGGACAATCAATACCCCGGAGTCTGAACCATCTCGGGATTGGGATTGGACTCGAACTCCTTGGTCGGAATCGGCATGGCGTAGTTGCGGTCCTCCCAGACAATCGTGCTCTTTGCGGCGCCCGGACCGGAGATCGTCTTGTAGAAATCCTTCTCCTGTTCGCCCAGATCCAGCAGGCGCACATACTCCCACCAGCGCATCTCCCCGAAAACCTCGGCCCAGAGTTCATAAAGCAGCGGATCGTTGGCCAGGTGATCCGTCTCGTCGACCGTCCGGGTGCGGGCATTCAGCGAAGCGTAATCCACAGGCGAGGAGCCATCTACCGGATAGTTGTAGGCCCGGCGATGCACCTTGTTCACATATTCCAGGGCCGTAGCCGGCTCCGAATCCTTGAGCAGCAGGGCATACATCAGGTAGATCTCCGGCAGGCGGATAAAGTAGATGTTGTAACCGGCCACGTTGCGCGTAGCGTCGAGCAGGTGTCCCTCGAGGAAGTTGTACTTGCGCACCGGCCAGCCGTAGAAAGTCTCGGGATCGTTGCCCGTCGTCGCGGAGGTATCCTCCCACCACTTGCCGAAATCGACCTGTGCAACCTTCCGCGAGGCATTCACCCCGTCGATGGTCATCTGCACCTCGTCGATAAAGGGTTGCAGGGCGCAGACGTACAGCCGCGGATCGGGACCGTCCGCCTCGCGTCCGAGCTGGTCACGATGCTGCTGTTGCAGGGCCAGATAGGCTTCGTCGAGGTAATACTCCGTCTGACCGTCCTCGCCTTCGCGCGATTTCATCACCGCGGACGACTGCGGGGCCGGGTCCGTATATCCGAATCGGATCAGATTGCGGTCGTGCATGTACTGGTTGCCGTAGGACATGGCCGTACGGGTCCCGTCGGGTGCGATGCAGAAGGGCGGATAGTAGAGCGACAGCGTCGAACCCGTATTGGGACTTCCATAGGCCGCACCGCTCGTCGGATCGGCCCGGTTGCCCACCTCGTAGAACGACTCGCTGTTGTATTCATACTCGTCGTAGCCGTTGAACATCATGCGGTAACGCTCGAAAGACTCCAGGCTCTTGCCGCTGTTCCGGATACAATCCTCCAGATAGGTCCGCGCCAGATCAAGCTGTCCGGCAAAGAAGCACGTCTTGGCACGGAAGGCCTTGGCGGCCCAGATCGTCACCCGATGGGGGTCGGTCTGGGTGAGCAGCCCGACGGCCTGATCCAGGTCGTCGATGATCGCCTGGTAGCAGACACCGGTCTTTTCGCGGCCGACGTACATCTCCTCCAGCGTCTTGGGAACCTTCCGGACAATCGGAATGCCGACACCCTCCAGATCGGGCTGGCCGTAGAGCGAGAGCATGTGCCACCAGTAATAGGCCCGGAAGAAGAGGCATTCGCCCTCGTAGTTGTTCAGGGCTTCGATTTCACTTTCGGGCGCCGTGGCGCGGTAATCCGCAATCTCCTCAAGCGCCGTATTGGCGTAGTAGACCCCCAGGCTCAGAGCCGTCCAGGGGTCGGTGACCTTCGTATTGCCGGCCTTGACCTCTCCCGTGGAGATGTCGATCCACCCCTGATCCTCGTGCCAGAGCATGTCGATCGTATGGTCCAGGCAGTACATGACATAACCGGCCCAGTAGTTGCCGAGGAAATACCAGTGGTGCTGCACGCCATAGACCGAGTTGACCAACAGATCGACGTGCTCGATCCTGGTGGGGAAGTTTCCCGGCGAGAGCGTGTTCGGGTCGCTCAGTTCAAGCCAGTCGCTGCCACAGGCGCTCATCAGTACGGCGGCCGTGGAGACTGCCGCGGAAATTCGTATGTTACGCAAAGTACGTTTCATGATTCGATGTCGTTTAGAAGCTCAGATCCAGACCGACCGAGACCATCCGGGTCTGCGGATAGGTACTGCCGTAATAGATGCCGTAGGCGGTTTTCGTCGTGTTCGAGAATTCGGGATCGAGGCCCTTGAAACCGGTGATCGTCCAGAGATTAGAGGCCGAGACGTAGATCCTCAGCCGGTCGATCTTCGCCCGCCGGGTCCAGCGCCGCGGGAAGGTGTAGCCCAGCGTGATGTTCTTCAGACGCAGGTAGGAGCCGTCCTCGACAAAGTAGTCGGAATACTTCCGGTAGTTGTAGTTGGGGTCCTTGACCGGGGCATTCCCGTTCTCGGCATCGAGCCCCATGATCCGGGGACGGTTCGTCAGGCCGTTGCCCATGAAGAAGGAGGCCCCGAAAACTTCCGCCGTCGTGTTGGAACTCTCCTGCACACTCTCGGTATAGGAGCGCGCAAGGTTCATCACGTCGTTGCCCGCAATACCCGCGAAGTCGGCCACGAAATCGATGCCGCGCCACTCCAGCGAGAGATTGAACCCATACTGCACCGTAGGCCACGGATTGCCGATGAAGGTGCAGTCATCGTCGTTGATCGTACCGTCGCCGTTCACATCGACGTACTTGAGGTCACCCACCCCGGTCAGCCGCTGGTGATAATAGTCGTAACCGTTGGCCTGGGCCCGGGCGTTCAATGCGTCGATCTCCTCCTGGGAGGTGATCATGCCGTCGGTCTTCAGACCCCAGAAACAGCTGATCGCCTGTCCGTTGACCGTCTTGCAGGGGCTCGGGCCCGTATTGGGATGCCCGCCGCCGCCATAGATATAGGCCGTCGGAAGACCCAGGTCAACCACCTTGTTGCGGTTCTGTGAAACATTGCCGCTGATCGCGTAGTTGAAGTAGCCGATGTTGTTGCGGTAGCTGACCAGCAGCTCCCAGCCGCGGTTGTCGATCCGTCCGAGGTTCACAGGCATGGTGCTCATGGTTCCGAGGGACGAAGGGGCGGTAATGCCCGACGAGTTGGGGACCGAAAGGGCATAGATCATGTCGCGGGTGATGCGCTGGTACCAGTCGAACGAGATCGAGAGTCGGTTGCGGAAGAGGTCCACATCCAGGCCCACATCGGTCGTGTAGATCGACTCCCACTTGATGTCCTCGTTGACGACCTTGATATTGCTGTAACCGCCGACGGCCGACGTGCCGTCGAAGGAGTGGCTCGTCACGTTCTGATAGGCCGCCATATAGGCAAACTTGTTCAGGGCCTGGTCATTGCCGAGGATTCCCCAGCTGAAGCGCGGCTTGATCATCGAGATCCAACTCGGATTCCACGCCTTGAAGAAGGGCTCCTCGGAGATCTTCCAGCCCACCGACACCGAGGGGAAAATACCCCAGCGGTTCTTGGGCCCGAACTTCGGAGAACCGTCGCGGCGGACGTTCATCGTCAGCAGGTAACGGTTGTCGTAGGCGTAGTTCAGACGGGCGAACTGCGAGAGGAAGCGATCCTCGCTCAGGGCTCCCGACGCACTCTTGGTGGGGTTTGTCGAGAGGGCAAACGACTCGGGATTGTTGACCGGGAAGTCCGATGCCGTGGCCGAGAGGTCGGCCAGTTGGGCACTCTTGGCCTCGTAGCCGATCATCACGCGCAGGTCGTGTTTCCCGGCGAAAAGTTTTTCGTAGGAGAGCGTCGCCGTGAAGGTGTACTGCTCGGCATAGTCGAGCGTCTTGGTATAGCTGTCCTTCGTGGGCGAGCGGCCCAGGGTATTGGCCTCGGAGAAGCTGTCATCATAACCTCCTCCAAGCTGGGCCGACCCCGTCAGATTGAGCTTCAGCCCCTTGACGATCTCCCAGTCGATGAACAGGTCCCCATTGGCCACCAGATCCGACTGTTTCTGGTGGTGGTAGGCAATGTCGGCCACGGGATTGGCCCCCGAGAAATCGATGCCGGCAGGGATGGCCGAGAAATCTCCGCTCTCGTCGTAGATGCTCATATAGGGGATCGAAACCCAGGGGAACGACTCCGTATAGGGATTCCCGCGCAGCCGGGCCAGATAGATCCGGGTCCCCACGGTCAGCGAATTGGCAACCTTGTAGTCGACGTTCAGCCGCGAGGAGATCCGTTCCCAGTAGTTGTCCATCTGGATGCCGTTCTCACGCTCATAACCTCCCGAAAGGTAGTAACGGAGGCGTTCGCTGCCGCCCGAGAGCGAGAGGTTGTAGCTCTGTTCAAGCCCGGGCTGGTAGATCTCGTCGACCCAGTCCGTATCGGGCAACGCCGCGGGGTTTTCCCAGATGGGATAGTTCACACCCAGTTCGTTCATCACGCGGATGTAGTCCCCGGTCCCGAGCATGCGGTACATGTCCGTGTACTGGCGCACACCGACGTGACTCGAAAAAGATAGCCGGGCCTTGGAGCCGTAGCTGCCCTTCTTGGTGGTGATGAGCACCACGCCGCCCGCCGCCCGCGAGCCGTAGATCGCCGCAGCACTGGCATCCTTGATCACCTCGATCGATTCGATGTCGTTCAGGTTGTAGTTGCTGTTGTTGTCGCAGGCCACGCCGTCGATGACGAAGAGCGGATTGAGTCCGTTGATCGAACCCACACCCCGGATCACGATGTCGGAACTGGCTCCGGGTTTTCCGCTGGTCTTCGTGACCATCACACCGGCCACCTTGCCCTGCAGGGCCTCGGCCACCGAACGCACCGGCAGATTCTTGATGTCGGCAGCCTTGATCGAGGCGATGGAGCCCGTCAGGTCGGACTTCTCCTGCGTACCGTAGCCGACCACCACGACATTGTCGAGGCGTTCGGCATCCTCCTCAAGGACGATCTCCAGGCGGGAGCGGTTCAGCACCGGAAGCCGCAGGCTCTTGTATCCGACATAGGTGATGATCAGGGTGGAACGGGCCGGAACCGTCAGCGAAAAGGTTCCGTCCGGGCCGGTAATCGTACCGTTCATCGTCGGGGCATCCTTGACGACAATCGTGGCGCCGATCAGCGGATTTCCCTGTTCATCGGTCACCAGACCGGTCACGGTTCGGTCGGGGAGTTCCCGGTCGGCGGCCGAAGCCGGGTCGTCGGGGACCTCATCGGCCCGTACCGCACCGGAGAAGCAGCATAACAGGAGCAATACGAGAAAAACACGTCTGCTCACCCGGGTAAAGTCAAGTTTTTCCATACACAAATTTGGGTTTGCCCCCTTTTGCGCAACCGGAATGCCAGAATCCGCCTAAAAATGAAACATTGAAAATCAATCGGTTGTGAAAGCAATCCCGATTCCGGAATGTGGAATTCCACCACAGAAGGTGTGGAAAAAATCCACACCACCGGTGTGGCGGCGGCGTGGAAGCGGACTCTCCGGCATGCAAATTGCTTTCCCTTCCGGAAATTCCATACACCATGAAACATCTGAACGCATTGATCGAAAATTCGAAGCAGGCCGTCCGTTACTGGTGGCTGCTGTTGCTGGTCGGCATCGCCCTCTTTCTGATCGGGATCCTGACCTTTGTATATCCGGCCCGGAGCTACCTGGGCATGTCCCTGCTCTTCGGCTGGGTGATCCTGCTCTCGGGCATCCTGGAGGTCGTGCTCTCGACAGCCAACCGCCACTTCATCACGGGCCGGGGCTGGATGCTGGCCGGAGGAATCATCCAGATCATCCTGGGCGTGATTCTGATCTTCAACGTCGGGCTCTCGGCCTCGGCACTCCCGATCTTCCTGGGATTCTGGCTGTTGATGCGGGCCTTCGCCACCATCGGACTGGGCGGCGACATGCACACCCTGGAGATCCCCGGATCGGGCTGGACCATCTTTACGGGGATTCTGCTGCTGCTGTGCTCGCTGTGGATCCTGTTTCAGCCGCTGGAGGTCGGCACCACGGCCGTCGTCGTCTGGGTAGGGATCACGCTGCTCTTCGCCGGAGCGGCCGCCGGATCGCTGGCTCTCCAGCTCCGTACGGCCCACCGTACACTGGAAGAGCGGTCGTAACCCCTCTTCCGACACCGCAACGATGCCCCCCGGCCGCAATGCCGGAACCGGAGCATCCCCATACAAACCATGAAGGGCGCCTCACGGCGCCCTTCCCCATCAAAAATTAACCCTTAAAAATTATCCCCGTTTCGGAAGACTTCCGAGAGATAGTGGTGCAGATAACACAGATCCGCATCCCCTTGTATCACCTCCCGCATCAACAGATCCTCGTCCTCGGAGATGCCGTTGTCTGAAACCTCATTTTTGTCAATATCCTCCATAGGCGTTGTCTTGTAAGAGAGTTGTCACATAAATAACGCACGAGGCGGAGGGATATTGTGTCACCTTAGCAAAGAATCAGATTTTTTTCCTTGATCATGCGCCGCAGATTGATCAGCGCATAGCGCATCCTCCCCAGCGCCGTATTGATGCTCACGTCGGTCTGTTCGGCAATGTCCTTGAAACTCAGACCCGAGAAATAGCGCATCATCACCACCTCGCGCTGTTCGGCAGGCAGCAGGTCGACCAGCGAGCGCACATCCCGTTCGATCTGCTCGCTGACCAGTGAATCCTCGACGGTCCGTTCGGCGAATTTCAACGTCCCGAGCATGTCGTAACCGGCATCGGATTCACTCACGGACTTGTCCTGGCGCTGGGCCCGGAAATGGTCGATTACCTGATTGTGGGCAATCCGCAGAATCCACGACAGGAACTTGCCGTTATCCGTATAACGGCCCTCGTCGATGACGCGGACAGCCTTGATGAATGTCTCCTGGAAAATGTCGTCAGCCACGTCCCGGTCCTTGACCATCATGTTGATGTAGTCCTTGACCCTGCGGCTGTGACGTTCGATGAGTTGCGACATAGCGCTCCGATCCCCGGAAAGGTAGTGATTAAGCAATACCTGGTCACTTAATACTTGCACGTTCATACTCTTCTCTCCCAATTAGTTACAAAGAGTAGATTCTTTTCCGATAGGCAGTCGTCTTTAAAGCGTTATGTTTGATCCGTTAACCATGATGGAGTCCTTCGCGGCGTATTGCGGAAGGGCTTTACGCCGGCAAGGTAAACATTTTTCCCGAAAAAAACAAATTTTTCTACTCCCGTAAACGATTCGGGTCTCCCCGCGGCAGAAGCGGCAAAACACGTGCCGGGAGTCCCGACTCACTTGACGGGCTCGACGTGGATGGCAATCATCGTCCCCGATCCGAAACGCTCCCGCAGGCGCTGTTCGATCTCGACGGTCAGGGCATGGGAGTGCTCGACGGTCATCTTTCCGTCCATACGCACGTGCACTTCGATGGCAATCGAGGCCCCGATGCGCCGGGTCCGCAGGTTGTGGGGTTCCCGGATCTCGGGATTGACCGAGACGATCCGCAGGATCTCCGCCTCGACGTCGGCCGGAAGCGACTGTTCGAGGAGTTCGCCCAGTCCCGTGCGGATCAGGTCAAAGGCGATCTTGAAGATGAATGCCGACACGACAAGGGCCGCCACGGGATCGGCAATCCGCCACTTCTCCCCGAGGAAAAAGGCACACCCGATGCCGACCAGGGTTCCCAGCGACGAGAGGGCGTCGCTGCGGTGGTGCCAGGCATTTGCCACGACACTCGGACTCTGGAGGTTGTTGCCAACCCGAACCGTATAGCGGTAGAGGATCTCCTTGGCCACGATCGAGACGACCGCAGCGATCAGAGCCACCGCACCCGGACGGGGCAATACCCCACCGTTGATCACGATCCGGATTCCCTCGATGCTGTTGATGAGGATTCCGGCACCGACGACCCCGAGAGCCAGGCTGATGATGATCGTTGCCAGGGTTTCGTACTTCCCGTGCCCGTAATCGTGCCCGGGATCGCTGGGCTTGGCCGAAATGCGGGCAAAGGCGATCACGACGACGTCGGTGGCCAGATCGGAGAACGAATGCACGGCATCGGCAATCATGGCGCCACTGCGCCCGACCACACCGGCGGCAAGTTTCAGCAACGACAACACGAGATTGACCACGAACCCGACAAAGGTCACGTGATAGATTTTACGTTTCCGGATTTCAGCTTCGCTCGACATAATCACAACCGTTTATCCGCGGCCAAAAGTACGAAAAAAAACAATGCACGGGTCCGGCCCCGGAGAAAAAAACGAAAAACGGCATGAACCCGGAAGCCTTCCGAGTCCATGCCGTTCATCCGAAAGATCGCCAAAGGTCACTCGGGGCGCATGACCACCTCGATCCGGTTTTTGTCACTGAGGATCCGGCGCATCATCTCCTGTACGTCGTCGTTCGAGATCTCCTGCAGCAACCGTTCGTAATCGGCCAGGTAATCCGTCCCGTAGCGGACATAATTCTGGATGTAACTCAGCCAGTTGCCATTCTGTTCGAGGCTGGTTTTCCAGTTTTTCTGGAGGTATTCGCGTGTCTTCTCGAGGTCCTCCGTACGAGGGCCGTTCTCGGCCATCTCCTGCAGCTCCGCAGTCACGATACCGCGCAGTTCATCGGCCATCTCCTCATTCGTATCGAACCCGATCTGCAGGCTGTAGCTCTGGAACGGAATGCACGATACCGAGCCCGACACACTGACTCCGTAACTGCCCCCCTTCTCCTCACGGATCGACTCCTGATAACGCATGGTCAGGGCCTGGGTCAGGAACGTCATGACCAGACGGTTGCGGAGCGTATAGTCCATGTCCCCCGAGAAGTAGCTGCTGACCGAGACCTTGGGTTGCTGCATCGCGTTGCGGAAATCCTCGAGATGCTCGCCCTTGACCGGACGCACCCCGTCGTCGACGTAGTCCAGAGCCTGCTTCTGGGCGGGAATCGACCCGATATACTTCTCGACGAGCGGTTTGAGCACGTCGAGGTCGATGTTACCCACGAAGATGAACGTGAAACCGCGGGCGCCGGGGAAGAGTTTGCGGTGAAGTTCGGGGAAGCGGGCGAACTCCACACCGTCGAGCGTCTCGGGCGTGACCATCCGACGCCGGAAGTGGTCGCTGTAAACCAGTTTGAGGAAGCGTTCCTGCATCTCGTAATCGGGATTCGCCCGGGCGTTCTCCAACTGGGAGCGCAGCAGGGTGATCATCCGGGAGAAGTCGTCCTCGCTGAAACGTGGCTGCATGAAGTTCAGGTAGACCAGTTGCAGCATCGTCTCCAGATCCCGGGGCGAGCAGCCGCCGCCCACACCGTTCGAATACTCACTCACCGAGAGCGAGGCCGAAGCGACCTTTCCGGTCAGGGCCTTTTGCAGATCCAGGGCCGGGAAGCGGCCGAGTCCCGAGAATGAGACGAGCGATTCAAGGAGTTTGCCCGTATAGTACTCCTCGTCGGAGAGCAGCGAGAGTCCTCCGTTCGAATAGGCGTTCATACGGATTTCGTCAGCCTTGAACGTTGTGGGTTTCACCAGAATGCGAGCCCCGTTGCGGAGCGTCCACTCCGTATATCCGTAGCGGTCGTTCACGGAACTCTTCTTCACCGGCGAGCCCTTCAGTTCGGTGCCTTCGGGAATCAGCGGCTCACGGACCGTCGTATCCTCGTAAGGCTCGACCTCGGCTGCGGCCACCCGCTCCATCACGGCAACGAACTCCTCGGCCGTCGGCGTACGAAGCCCCTCCTTCTCGGGTGCCGTGACCGCCAATACGCGATTATTCGGCGTAACCAGTTGGGCGGCAAGCTGGTTGACCATCTCGACGCGAACCATGCTGACCAGCGTGCTGTCCAGTTTCCAGCGAGTCTCGGCATCGGGCATCGCCGTATTATACATGTAATTCGAGAGGTACTCCTCGACGAATCCCCGGTTGCGGCGGTCGCTGCGCGTGGTATAGGAGCGCTCACAGCCCCGCATCACATCCTGCTTCACACGATCGAACTCACTCTGCGTAAATCCATAGCGACGCATCCGCTCCACTTCGGTCAGGAGTGCCTCGAACCCTTCGAGCAGTTTCCCGTCCTCGGTCCGGACCGAGAAGGTGGTGCATTCGAGCGTAGGGATGATCCCCACCCCGCCGTTGCTCATCCCGGCACTGAGGAACGGAGCGTCGACCTTCATCGAGATCTCATTCAGACGGTTGTTCTCCATCACGCCGAGGAACGTATAGAGCACGTTCAGCATCTGGGACATTCCCGTATTGTTCGTTTCGACCGGCTGTGCGCGACGCTTGATGAAGAGTTTGGCCGTCGAGCTCTGCATCTCCTTGTCGGTGAAGATGCTGACAATGGGCTCCTCGTTGTCCGGAACGACGATCACCTCCTTTTTCGGAGCGTCGGCAGCCGGAGCCGGAATATCGGACATCAGGGCCCGGATCTTGGCCTCAACGGCCTCGGCATCGAGATCTCCCACGACAACGACAGCCTGATAATCAGGTCGGTACCATTGGTGATAGAATTCCGCAAGAGCCTCGTGCGGGAAACTTTCGAGCCCTTCGAGATGACCGATCAGATTCCGGTGTTCGTATTTGGTGCCCTTTCCGAGCGCCTTGATCAGTTCGATCGACGATCGCCACGACGCTCCGTCACGGGTGCGGAGCTCCTCCATGATGACCCCGCGTTCCGAGTCGATTTCGTCGGGTTCGAGGGCGATGAAGTGCGACCAGTCGTGAAGAACAAGCAGGGCCGAGTCGATGATCCCCTCGCGTATGGTCGGAACGGCCGAGATGTTGTAGACGGTCTGATCCCAACTGGTCGCCGCATTGAGGTTGGCTCCGAACTTCACACCGATCTTCTCAAGGTATTCGGTCAGCTGTTTGTCAGGAAGGTTTTTCGTGCCGTTGAAGGCCATGTGCTCAAGAAAGTGGGCCAGACCCTGCTGATTGTCGGCCTCCTGGATGGCTCCGACATGGTGCAGAAGGTAGAATTCGGCCTGACCCTTGGGCTTTTCATTGTGCCGGACATAGTAGGTCATGCCGTTTTCGAGCCGGCCCGTGCGGATCTCCTGGTCCGGAGCCACAGGGCCCATCAGACGTTGCAGAGCCTGGATCTGGGCCTGCTGATCCGTCTGCGCCGCGACAGAAAGCCCCAGCAACAGAACGGTAAAGAGAGTGAGGAATCGTTTCATAACGTATCGGGGTTTTATTGAAAACGAAATTGTCCGTCTACTTATTGCGCCGCCGCACCCAGATCACGATGCTCAGCAACAGCAGGATACCCGGAATCACCCAGCAGTAGGCCGCCTTGAGCCATCCGTTCGCCGCCTGCGTGAGATAGAGCCGGTCGTCGGGGGGCCGTACCCGATGGATCTCCAGCGGGAATTCGTCGTAGCTCATCAACTTGAACAGGGACTGGATAAGCGTAAAGTTGGCCGCAGGGATTCCGTTGCGGGTATTGTTCAGTTCACTGCTCGCGAAACAGTCGGAATCGCCGAGCACGGCGATGCGCTGTTCGCGTCCATCCACCTCCCGGGTCAGGTATTTCATCAGGCTGTAGGTCTTTTCGACCTCACCGCTTTGCGGATCGCAGGTCGGCGTTTCGTCCACGAATTCCGAGGTCTGCCGTTCGTTCCAGACACCGAGCGAATCGGTGCGGATGCAGTCGATCGCCCGGTACCCCCGATCGGCCGTGGTTTCGATACCGCAGGCCGAAACCGTTGCAAAGCACTTCTTCTGGCGGATGGCACTCCGGATGCCCGAAGCCACCTCCCCGAACTCCTCCGTAAAGTGCCCGACCATGACGTCGGCCAGGAATTCACGCGTGGGCCGCACCAGCAGATCCTCCGTGAAACACAACCCGAAGGGTTCGAGCAGCGGATTCATGTTCGCCTGCCGGCGGGGTTCGCCCAGGAGGACCAGATTGCCGCCCCGATCGACAAAATCAAGGTAGTGGCGCATCTCGGACTCCGAGAAGGGCCGGCGCACGTCGGAGATCACCAGAATGTCGATCTCGGGATCAACGGGCTGCTCCAGCGAGAGTTTCTCGACCCGGAATCCTTCGTTGATCAGCGAGTAGCGGAACGTCACCTCACGGGCAAACAGTCCGTAGCCGCGGACTCCGAAGTTGTCGATACTCCGCTCCTCGTGCCCGGTGACGAACCCGACCCGGGGCGTCGGGCTGACGAGCGTCTTCAGAGCCGTGGAGATCTCGGGCTCACCCGGCTGACGCATGTTGTCCTCGTAGAGGCGCAGGAAGACCCGCTGTCCGTTCTCCCGCTCGATCAACCGCACGAAACGGAAACGTTCACCCGAAAGATCAACCTCTCCGGCGATCTCCTCGTAGGGCAGGAAGCGGTCGGGATCCCAGTCGTTGATCCGGCACAGCGTATCCATGCGCTGCCGGTCGTCGAGATCCGGGAACCGGCGGTCAAGGAAGGCATTCTGCGCCTGATGGTAGTAATAGACATAGCGGATCTTCATCTCGGGCTTGAAGCGCACGTAGTTCTCGAAGCGTTGCAGATCGTAGTTCCGCGAGGAGGGCATGCCCTGGTAGTAGTTGTCCTCGAGCATGTTCACATAGGTGGTCATCGTCAGACCGCCGGTCAGTTGCGAGACGACCTGCTGGCTGGCCTCCGAGAGGGTGTTGCGCTTGGTCTGCGTACCGTCGTAGTAGTGGACCATCTTCGGGCGCGAAGTCAGATAGCCCAGCCCCAGGACCACGACGAAGACCGTTCCGTAGCGGAGCAGGTTTCCGGCAAAGGTGGCCTTCGAGCGTTCGCCGTGGAGTTTGAAGACCGAGAGGGTCAGGAACAGCAGCACGACCAGCAGGAAATAGAGCAGATCGGCACTGTTGACCAATCCCTCCATGAAGGTCTTCGAACGGTCGGCGATCGAGAGCCAGTAGGTCAGGTCTCGTACAAAGTCGATATCCTGCCCGACGCTGCCGATGAAATTCAGCACGGCCAGCACGGCCAGCGTACCGATTGCCGCCACGACCTGATACTGCGTGACGGTGGACATGAAGAGCCCGATGGCGGCGTAGACGCAAACCGTCAGATAGAGTCCCAGCAACGCCACGAGGACCATCATGATGTCGAAATCCTTGACGACAATCCAACTCAGGAGGATCTCCAGCGCCAGCACGGCAACAAAGCCCAATCCGTAGACCAGAGCCGAAAGGTATTTCCCGAGGATGATCTGTACGTTCGAAACGGGAGACGAATAGAGCAGTTTGATCGAGCCGGAGCTCAACTCGCGGCTCATCAGCCCCATGGTCAGCAGCGGAATGTAGAGATAGAGGTTCTCGAGCATGCGGGTCATCACACCGCCATACCCGCCGAAGATGCGCGACGAGGCGGCATAGGCATCGTAGCCGAGGGCCTGGTGGCGGAGCAGTTCGGCAATCTGGCCACAGAACTCGACTCCGGCCTGGAAGGCGAAGACGATCAGAATCAGCCAGGCGATCGGAGAGTAAAACAGAACCTTGAGTTCCGTTTTCATGATTCTAAGTATCGATCTCATGATGAATGCGGATTTTCAGATGATGTTCGGGCTATTTTCCGGAGAGCTTGGCGAATACCGTGTCGAGCGACTGTTTCTCCAGGAAGATCTCGCTGAGCTGCCATCCCTCCTCGACACTCCGCCGCATGATCTCGTGCACGATCGAGTCGTCACCCTCGAAGTGGATGCGCAGACGCCTCGAGGTGATGCGCTCCACGCGCCGTACGGCGGGAATCTCCAGAAGCACATCGTCCGCAGGTGCCGCGTCCATCATGGCGACGAGTGTCGAAGGAGCCGCACAGTTGTTGAATTCGGCCAGCGAGCCGGAGAAGACCATGCGCCCGTGTTCGATCATCTTGATCTGGTCGCAGACGGCCTGCACCTCCGGGAGAATGTGGGTCGAGATGAGCACGGCGCGGTCGCGGGCAATTTCACGGATCAGCTGCCGGACCTGGACGATCTGATTGGGATCCAGGCCGTTGGTGGGTTCGTCGAGCACCACGAAGGGCGGATTGTGGATGATCGACTGGGCGATACCCACCCGCTGCTGGTAGCCGCCCGAGAGGTTCTTGATCAGACGCCGCGAATACTCCTCGAGTCCGCACTTGCGTTTGGCGCGTTCGACCGCCGCGGGGATCTCCGACTTCGGGACCAGCCGGATGTCGGCACAATGGTAGAGGTACTCGTCCACCGTAAGATCCGTGTGCAGCGGAGCACGCTGGGGCAGGAACCCCAGGAGTTTCTTGGCTTCGATGGGGTTTTCGCGGATGTTGATCCCGCCGAGCAGCACGTCGCCCTCGGTCTGGTTCAACACCCCGCAGATGATGTTCATCGTGGTGGACTTCCCGGCGCCGTTCGAGCCGAGCAGGCCGACAACACCCCGCTCGTTGATTTCGAAATTGATCTCCCGGATGGCCCAGTCGACGCTGTAACGGTGCGAGAGGTTCCGGACCTCGACAATTTTGGGTTTGGTTTCCATGCTTATCCGCGTTGACGTTTGACGATCAGGGCAATGCCGGCCAGCAACAGCAGCCCCGGGATGAGACCCATCATGGCAATCTTGTTCCACTTGCGGGCGGGTTTGTTCGGACGGATGTCGTTGTCGATGGGATCCGGATGCGAGGTGTCGATCGGGAACTGATCGTAGGACATCCAGCGGAAGGCCCCGCTGATGAGCGAGAAGTTGGTGGCCGAGAACCAGTATTGTGCCGAGAGGCCGCTGTTGCTGATGCAGTCGGCATCACCGACAACCACGATCCGCTGCTCCTTGTCCCCGACCTGCCGCGTGAGGGCCACGGCCAGCAGGTATTCACCCTGCCGTTCCCCGGCTTCGGGATTGAAACGGGGAGTCTCCTCGATGAAGTCGGTCGTTTCACGCTCGTTCCACACCCCTTCCGGATCGGTCACGAGAAGCGGGATACGGCGGAATGTCGTATCGTCGCCGCAGAGCCGGATTCCGACGCCGCCCGGCACGGCAACCCGGTAGCCGTACTGGCGCAACTTCCCGAAACGGGGATAGATCCGCTCCGCCTCCGGGGTGATGACGGCAGGCAGCAGCACAGGATCCTGGTCCTTGGTGGGCTGCACGAGCTGTTCGTCATCGAATGCAAGCCCCAGACTCCGGGCCACGGGATTCATGGTCCCGGCACGGTTCACGTCACCCAGCAGATAGAGGTTGCCTCCTCGGGCAATGTAGGCATCGAGCCGCGCCTGCTCGGTCTCCGAAAGCGGAGTCTTCAGATCGGCCAGCACGACAATGTCGATTCCGTCGGGAATATCGCTCTCCGCCAGTTCCAGCTCCTCGGGCGTAAAGCCCTGGTTAACGAGCGAATTGCGGAACGTAAGGTTGTGGCTGAAGAGGTTGTAGCCGCGATCGCCCGGATTGTCCATCGTCCGGTCCGAATGTCCCGTGATGAGCGCCACACGCGGCGACGGATCCAGGAAGCGGCGGAAAGCCGCCGTAATCTCGGCCTCGCCCGGATGCTTCTCCATGTCGTCGAACATGCGCAGTACGGCCGTCTGTCCGTCGCCGTACTCGACGATCCGCACGAAGCGATAGCCTTCGGGTGCCAGGTCGACCATCCGGTCGATCTGCTCCTTGTCGAGCAGTTTGCGGAACTTCATGCCGTTTGCATCGCAGACAATCCGGGCCAGCTCCTCGTCCGTACGCCCGGGATAGCGTTCACGAAGCGCCTCGTTCCCGCAATCGGCCCAGTAGTAGACATACTTCATCCGGATTTCGGGCTTGAAGCGAAGATACTTCTCGAAACGTTTCAGATCGTTGTTCCGCTGGGCCGGCGTGGCGGAGTAGGCATTCGGATCGAGCATGTTCACGTAACTCGTAATGGTCATGGGCCCGTCCAGCCGCTTCATCACCTCGAGGCTCTCCCGAGCCAGCGTATTGCTGTCGGGACGGGTGGCATCGAGGTAGAACTTGCTCTCGGGACGCGCCGAGACCAGGGCCACGGCGATCAGTGCCACGCAGGCGGCGCCGTAGGTCAGCAACGTACGCCGCAGATTGCGTTCGGCACGATCGGTGTTGAGTTTGAGAATCGAAAGAGAGAGGAAGAAGAGAATCAGTGCCAGAAAATAGATCACCGCCTCACTGGGATTCATGCCGGCGATGAATTCATAGACTCGGCCCCGGATCGAGAGCCAGTAGGTAAGGTCGCGGATCAGCTCCGTAGACTGCCCCACTTCGCCGATGTAGTTCAACGCAGCCAGTACGGCCAGCGTCCCGACACCGGCCACGACCTGATAGGAGGTGATCGTCGACATGAAGAGTCCGATGGCGGAGTAGGTGCACAGCAGCAGGAAAATCCCCAGCAGACCGGTCAGGGCGAAGGGCAGATCGAGATGTTCGACGGCACACCAGGCGTAGATCACGTAACCGGCCAGCACGAGGGTCAGGATCAACCCGTAGGCCAGGATGGCCAGATACTTGCCCAGGATGATCGAGCCGTTGGAGATCGGCGACGAGAAGAGCAGCTTGATCGATCCGCTGGCATACTCGCGGCTCATCAGCCCCATGGAGATCAGCGGGATGTAGAGATACAGGTATTCGGTCACGGGCGGGAAGATGCCGCGCATGCCCGAGAAGAGCCCTCCGGTAATGGCATAACCGCCGTAACCCATCAGTTTGTTATGGATATAGGTATCCATGACGCTGGAGAAACTCATGCCCACCTGGAAGGCAAAGATCACCAGCACGAGCCATGCAACCGGCGAATAGAACATCGTATTCAGCTCGATGCGGGCGATACGCAGGGTGGAGTGCAGAAAGTAGTTGGATTTCATGGATGAAAGGATCGTTTCCTGATTGTTTACTGTTTCCGGCCGCGTTTACCCGAGAGTTGGGCGAAGATTTCGTCGAGCGAACTGCGCTCGATACTGATTTCGCGCAGGTCCCAGCCCCGGAGAATACTTTGCCGGATATACTCGCGCGTAACGGTGCAGTCATCCTGGAAACGGATGCGCAACCGGTTTCCGTCCAGCGGTTCGATCTGCCGCACGAGGGCAATGCCGCGAAGTGTCTCCAGGTCGGGGAGCGTCCCGAACTCCACGACGAAACTCGTCGGCTCGATGTAGTTGTCGAACTGCTCCATCGTTCCCGAGAAGACCAGTTCTCCGTGCTCGATCATCTTGATCCGGCTGCAAATGGCCTGCACCTCGGAAAGGATGTGGGTCGAAAGCAGGACCGAATGGCTGGAGGCAATCTCGCGGATGAGATTCCGGATCTCGACGATCTGATTGGGATCCAGGCCGTTGGTCGGCTCGTCGAGGACCACGAACTTCGGATTGTGTACGATGGCCTGGGCAATCCCCACGCGCTGCTGATAGCCGCCCGAAAGGTTCTTGATCAGCCGGCCGGCATAGTTCGTGATGGCACAGCGCTCCATCGCCAGACCGACGGCCTGCGGGATCCGCGCAGGATCCATCAGCCGCAGATGGGCACAATGGGTCAGGTATTCACGCACGGTCAGATCCGCATACAGGGGCGGTTTCTGAGGCAGGAACCCGATGTGACGCTTGGCCTCGAGGGGATTCTCCCGCAGGTTCACCCCTTCGATCAGCACCTCGCCGCGAGTCTGGTTCAACACGCCGCAAATGATGTTCATCGTGGTGGATTTTCCGGCGCCGTTCGAGCCGAGCAGCCCCACCACCCCCTTATCGGTAATATCGAAATTGATATTCCGGATCGCCCACTGCACATGGTATTTGTGCCACAGGTTCCTTACCGATACGACAGCATTGTCCATAAAAAAGTCGGTTGCGAATGTTTGTATGGTTAAATCGGCATCCCGCAGCTTCCGGGGCTGCCGAGATCGGCGGCCCCGGAAGGGGATCTCTACCAGTTGTCACCTCCGGTTTTGCACAGTACGTGACGGATCGTTCCGTAGGAGTAGTCCCCGGAATCAAAGTAAACGATCTGATCCTCGGGGTAGTTCGCCTGGATGGTCTTGAGGATCATCACCCGTCCGTCGGCAAGTCCGACCACGCCCCAGCGACCTCCGAAGTTCTCGCAGTTCATGGCCACGATGTCGCCCGAGAAGGCGTTGTCCAGGAGTTGTCCCTCGGGATCCCGGGGATTGTACTCGACCGCGGGGACCGTAGGATTCGAACGGTCATAGACATAGAGTTTGTTGCCTACGGCGCAATACAGCAGCGGATTGTTGGCAAAGGAGCTGTACTTGTAATAGGGCTGCGCATAGGCGAAGGTGGGTTTGCCGGGCAGACCCTTGATCTCGTAGACGGCCGGATCCATGGCCGAATATCCGAAGACGCCGTAGACCTTGTCGACGGTGAACTCCTGGAAATAGGTCTTTCCATCCTTCCAGAAGACGATCGTATAACCCATGCCGCTGTAATAGGAGTTGTTGCAGAAATGGTCGATCGTCAGGATCTCCACATCCTCGTCCATGCCGTCGAGCGGCTGGAAGGCCTCGGCCTCCCCCTTCGGCGTTGCACTCGGATTGGGCAGCACGATAGCCCGGTTTGCATTCTCCTCTCCGGGGCCGTCCCAACTGCCGGTCCCCGTATCCCCGACCAGCACGAACCGCCGCTTCCCGGCATCGAAGAGCAGGCAGGCCTTCAGGTTGCCGTAAGGTGCCGGAATCGGCCGGCAGGCCGACAGGGGTTCGGATTCGCCCTCGATAGTCAGCCGGTTGGGCAGGAAGTATCCCGAATGGAACAGGTCGCTCGTATTCTTCAACCGGCTGTAGACATACCCTTTGGAGTCCATGAGCAGGTCGATGCGGCTCATGAACATGCCGTCACAGGCATAATCGAAACCCTCGGGATAGACCTGGCCGTCGAACGCATCCTGGAGGTCGATGTCCTTTCTGAAATCCAGACCGCTCACATCCACGGCACCGTTCCGGGTCATGACGAGAATCTGTCCGGCCGTGGAGTAGTCCGAGCAGAAGTGCTCGTGGAGCTTGATCGGATCGGCCGGAAGGTCTTCGCCGTTCTCCATGAAATAGACGTCGTTGTAGACCTCGACGGCCGTAGGGATCGTCACGTCGAATTCAATGCCCTTGATGAAGGAGAGTTCGGTCTTGCCCTCCCTCTCGGCCAGAATCATCGCCCCGTAGGCGTCGTAGCGGCTCGTTACCGAAACATTGGCCTCACCGAAACTCTGAAGACCGGTTACCGGGTCGGTCACCGTGAGCTGGAGCCGGCCCTGAGGGATCAGGAAGTCGGGGGTCCAGAGGAAATCGAGCGTATTCCAGTCATCCTGGGTATAGGTCTCTTCCCAGTTATCCACGTCGGGAATCAGCGTCCAACGGTATTCGAGCCGGTCCCGGACTCCGGTTCCGTTGACGAACTTGAGGACCGGATGCAGCTCGATGCTCCCACCCATCGAGAGGCGGAAATCCGGAGGCAGCGTACTGCCCTCCTCCATCTCGATCACCAGTTCGTTGACATCCGTGTAGTCGTAGTTGCCCTTGTCCTCGTAGCAGGCGGTCGACAGACCGGCGAGTGCGGCAGCCACAAAAAGTATCGCAGTTTTTTTCATGGTCGTCCTGTTTTTAATATACGGGGATAATCATTGCGTAGCCGTCGGCTTCGGTGATGCCGTTCTCCCGGATATACTCCTTGAAGCCCAGAAGGAGCTTGCGCAATTCGGAGGGTTCGAGCCCCTCGATCTCGTTGCGACCCGAATATTCGTAGAAGGCTTCGAACTTCTCCTTCGAATATTCGCCGAAATAGCTCCTGGCAATGTCGTCCGTCCACCAGTCGGGGCGGGTCGTGATGTCGTTGAACGACACGCTGACCTGCAGGCTGTTGCTGTAACCGGGTTCAAACGTCTCGTTGTCGACGATCCGCAGGGTCAGTTTCACCTGTTCGGTAAGCAGCCGTTCGCTCTTGCGGAGCGTGACGCACAGTTCGTCACGGACCTGTCCGGCCCGGAAGATCTGCGGATGAATCTCGTATTCGGAGGCTACGGCCGTAGTCAGCGAATCCACCACCACAACCTGATAGGTGCGGTCATAGTCCGCCACCGTACCGATCAGATTGACCTCGAACGCCACATCGAGGGTCTCCTCCCCGGGATAGAGCGAGAACGAACGGACGATGTCGTTGACCGGTTCATTGTCCTCGTTCTGCTGTGTGAACCAGATTTTGTCCTTCGAGGCATAGGGCTCGATCTCCTCGTGTCCGCAGCCGGATCCCAGAAGAGCGAGAGTCAGACTCCCCAACGCCATGATCTGTTTGAAACGTATCGTTTTCATTGTTGTACGGTCGGTTTTCGGATTAGTTTACGGTTTCGTTTTCCGGGAGCGGGAAGTAGAAGGCCTCGTCCTTCATGCTCCGGCTGAACTTGGAATCCAGTTTCTTGTGGTAGTAGAAGACGCGCCCCTCCTCGGTGTACTCCCGGCGGACTTCGTTGAGAAGCTGCTCGACGAAGCTCTCCCGGTCGGTAATCAATCCTTCGAGCATGTTCGCACCGCAGCCGCGTCCCTTGCGTACCGCTTCGAGCATGGCGGTTGCCGAAAGATAATCCTCTCGTTCGGCACACTCCTCGGCCAGAATGTAATACATCTCCGAAAGACGGATGACCGGCAGGATGTCGAGCGTCTCGGAGGATCCCGACGCCGCGGGTGTCGTATAACGCCGGGGCTTGAAGTAGTAGCCGCTCTTGTTGAGCAGGATGGTCTGCCGGTAATCGGACTCACTGTCGAAGAGGTAGTTGTAGTCGTAGGTCATCACGAACTCGGAGGTCGACGAGATCGCATACGACTCGTAGTTGCGGATCAGATTCACGTCGCTGAGTGCGAAGATCAGGTCCTTGCACATCTTGTAATCCCCGGCGACGGAGCCGGCATCGGTGAACTCGAAGACCTTTACGCCCTCGTACTCCATGTCGATGAGTTTCCGGGCCTCGACGGCAGCCA
>CALUIG010000031.1 GCA_944320625.1 uncultured Alistipes sp. | reverse complement strand
AAAAAGTTTTATCTGCGAATGCGACAAAATGGAAAACATAGAAATCATTGCATTCAGATCTGATCCGATCGGATTTTGTTTTTCGAAGCGGAAGCCGCAAATTTCGAAAAGGCCTGCCGAAAGGCGAGTCAATATTATCAGCAATTGAAGCAGTCGGGACGCGCACCGGGCACCCCGGCCCGCGAAATCGCCCCCAGACGCACGATGCCCAGCGAAGAGGTGCCGTGGCCAGACGACTAAGAAGATGCATCATGAATGATATTCACAATGGTCGAAAAATAGGTATAAATCTCAACGAATTCGCTATCGACTCATAGGGAACACACAAAATAGCTTTCAAAACTATTCCAGCGAATAACCCCTAAAAATCCGATTATAATATAAACTGAAAAGTAAATTTAACCACGAAGATCGATTAAACGAATCGTACGCCTCCAACAGTGTCTGCAAACAGGCACAATCGGGAACATCCGTACAATCACTTTCCGTACAAAGTTGCAATTTCCTTGAAAGCTAATGCCATATTAAGATACCAATCAAATGCATCACTCCATTGAGATCTGTCTCTGAGTAAAAACGATTTACATACTGCAATTCGACTCGCCTTCGGTGCCTCAATCCAAGCAACTATATGTCCTAAACGTTGCTCAATTTCCACCTTGTGCTGTTGGAACTTCTGAAACAATTCTCGATCATCATGAATATATAACCCTGATGCAATTCTCTTCTTCTGACTATTCACTGTCAAGCCTAAATGATAGGCCGAACTTCCTAACCCAATGTCATACCAATGGTGAGGCAAAGGCTTTCTTGCCGAAAAATTAGCCACAAAAGATGAATTACTTTTCATGGTCTCTACAAACTCTTGCCAAAATTCCAATTCCAATCTTGCCGTTTCACTCAAACCTCCGGTTTTCATAGATTTAGCCCAATCATTCGGTTTTTCAACCACATTGAATTTTGGAGCTTTCAACGAATTGTCAATCTGCCAGAGTTCAATCTCTACCAAAAAAAAATCCACACTACTGTCCGTATGCTGATTTAACCACTCGATCGCCTGTCGATGTTCATCTCGAGCCCTTTTTACAACCCAAATAATCACTTCAGCTCCTTTTCCCGAGGCATATGTAATGAGTTTGCCCAAATGATCATGATTAGTATCTTCCAATTGATTTTCGATAATAATCTTCCGGCCAGTACCATTTTCGGATGCAAATATATCTACACTGAAACTTCCAACAGGGGATTCTACCTCCTCCAGTTCAATATCCAAATCGATTGCCTCGCCCAATAACGACAAATTTCCACCTTCGGACAACCATCTCGTAAAATCCAATGCTTCATGAGGCCATACGGTACGCAAATCTATAATACGTTGCATTTTACCCAATACTACACTCATATCTGTATTTATTATCAATGATGAAAGCATCTTCTTTTTCTCCAAAAGAAGCTAAATTCTCTCACAGATGACTCAATCGATATTAAAGATTCAAAACTGACTATGGCCTTCCTTCCCAACTCGCCAGCTATCAAGACAAGCAGCGGTCCGACTCTGGAATACGGTCCGTTACAGCACAATAATTTCAGCCTTTCGATTATCCATATCGGGCATCGTCCGGCCTATATCCGCACCAATATATGTCGGGTCACAAACAATATATCGACGTCCTTCAAACTGAATGTAGTCCCCGTCCACTGCTTCCGCAAAACAAACCGCCGTAGCCAGATGCTCAGGATAGCAGAGCAGAAGCACATCCAAACCAAGCAGATCACGTACAAGCACGGAGTAAAGAATCGCACGGTCCTCGCAATCGCTGTAAGGATAGTTGAGAGTTTCGTCGCCAAACAACGGCCGCTCGTATCCGAATTGCTCCTGGTCAGTCTGATAGCAAAAAGCTGTCTGGACAAAGTTGATCAAAAAGTTAGCCGCATCCGGAGCACTCTTTCCTGCAATCTGCTCCCGCAGAGCTGGGTACAATGCTTGCTTGGCCTTGTCGCTTAGCGATGCCAAAGCATGAACATCCCACCGACAATAGGGATAGGTGTTGAAAAACTCCATCAGATTCTGGTTCGGACAGAACGGAATGCGAAGGTCTGGATAACCAGTAGCGGTGAGTTCCCGACAAAAGGCCTCGCTGTCGGGCAACACGGGAAACTCCCGCAAATAGAGCGAAAACATCTGCTCCCCTGAAAACGGGAAATCGCAAACCTGAAAACGTCCCCCGGAATAATTCGAATCAAAAAAGTAATAACGGGTGCCTCCCAACTCCGTATACATCCGACCGTAAACAAGAACATCCGACGGCAATAGTAAATAAAGTTTCCCTTCTGCACGAGCCAGACGCATTTTATAACCAGACTGTGACAACAGGTAAGCCTGAAGCAAGACGTTATTATCCGTGTCGTCTGTTCCATAGAGGGCAGCCGCAAGCCGCTTGCAAAGTTGGAAATATCCCCAATCACACAGATGCAGTTCATCGCGCAAGCGAAGACAATCCTGCAGCATTGCGTTGAACCGATCGTCGGAAAGAGCCGACCAGGCCTTCGAAATCCCGTTGCCAGAGTTATTATCCAATCGTACAATCGAATGCCGATCGATCCGGACCGAACAAGAAGCTCCAAAGAAATCGAATGTCACACGCTCATCAATCGGATCAACTGGATCGGGAATCGGATCGACCGGTTTAGGACGAACCTCCGGCGGACGAGGCGATGTTACATCACCGAAAGGCAGGGGCCGAGGTGTATCCGGCTGTTCATTCGGGTCATAAACCGGAGGAGTCGGAGGATCCGGAGCCGGAATCGAATCGGCGGGTTCAGACTTTACCCACTTCCACGCCCGACGAACAAAATCTGCATAGTCGGCATTGGCTCTAGTCCGAAAGTCCGTATATTCCCGAAGTGCACGCCGCTTAAACGCCTCGTATTCCTGATTTGAATCGGGCAACTGGCCGAAGCTAATTCTAAAAAAGGCGACAGCAAAAAGGCACAAGATAATCTTTTTCATTCCCCTAACAATTTCATGGTCCGCCAATTGCTGATACCGCCGTCACTGACATTTGGAATCTGCAACCGATTATTGATATTTTTCGAATTCTGGGAAACCTGCGACTGTAAATAGTCTGCCAATTCACCCAACGAGACATCCCCTCGCGATAACTGAAGTTTCTTCAACAGAAAATAGGTAAACAATCCATGTCCCTTTTCCTTATAGGGCATGGCAGTTTCATCCTTCGATGAAGCGTTGAAGGCCACGATCTTTGCCGGAAGTACATCCTCCATCGGGACCATCTTCACGGTCCGGACTCCCGAATCATTCGTCAAGCCCTGTGCATCACGCCCCTCGCCGCAGAAACAGGCATCAAGGAAAACCACAGACGTAGAGATATTCATCTGACTCAGATCTCGGTATAGATCATTCTTCGAATAGCACGTCTCGGGATCAACACCAAATGCATCAACCGGCAACAGATAGGGTTCACCAGTCTGGGCCTGCGGCGCTCCATGCCCCGAATAGTAAAAGAGAAGCCGAATCGGATCCCGATAAATTGATGCAATCTCCCGAATGTCTGTAATGGCTCGGCGCATCTCTACGAACGTAGCATCTTTGTAAATCCGGATATTACCCTCTGGAATACCCAGTGTCCGATTGCAATATTTCCGAAAAGTTTCCCCATCATTGAGCGCAAAAGGAACCCGGGAGAGACGGATATAATTCTCATTGGAGATGATAACCACGAACGTCTTGTCGTTAATTTGGTAAGTACGAGGAATATGGAGATCAACCTCGGACTGTGCCGTGGTCATGGTTGTTCCCGTGACAGTCGTCTCCGCATTCTCCCGGATTTTCACAACGATCTTGTCACCGCTCGTCTCCACATTGTAGGCATAATAATCCGTACTCAGGTTCCCTGTATAGATGTAGCCAGGGCCACTGAACGTGATACCCGACAAAGACAATTCCTCCTTGGAGGCCGTAAAGACAATATTCCGACAATAGACCTTGTTCTGAATCCAGTCCTTGCGAAACTGCATGCTTTTCTCAAACGGAACCGAAATAGCAATGTTGCCAACCTCCGATTTGATCAAGAACGATCCATTGTCTTTGTCGTATTCGCACAATTCGAATGGATTGACATCCGGATAGAGTCGCTGATACAACGCCACGGCACACCGCGCATAGTATTCCATGGCCATTCCCGTATAGATTGCCGATTGCCGGAGTTGGTATTCACTGAGCGATTCAAACTCATCCTTCCGAGACCAATATTCCATGTTAAGCGATACAAAATGGGAGCAGAACTTGTCCAAATCAATCCGGCGACGATCCTGAGACACATAGTAATATTTGTCAGGTTCCTTGCTATCAGGTTCGGTAAAAACATAGCAATCTCGGCCCTCGCCGGTATTCCACGAAAGCCGGTCCTCCAGTTTGATTCGCTTATTCTCCCAAACATACTCCCCGATGTAGTCCACGAAACTAATATTATTCCCCGTCCGACTCTCCTTCACGGGGAAAAGCCTGTTATAGGGCTGTTGTTCGTCTGTGCCAAGCAGCCTGATTTCAGTATATTTCACATCGAGAAGCAGGTTACCCAGCGAATCGATCAGCCCATAGTTATTACCAATCCGAATACGCTTCAACGCGCCCTTGCCTCGTCGGAAAGAGACGGTTTCAGTGTATTTTGAATTCCGGGACTTCTGCAGATTGCTGAGCATGCTTGCAAACTGGCGCTGCTCAACCCTCTCCGCCATCAACTCCATGATCTGCCCATACCGTTTGCTGTATGCGGACTCATGTTCGCGACGGAACGAATCGGTCTGTTCCCACTCCTTGCTCAACAACGCCTTCTTGAGTTTGGTATATTTCATCGGTACGAGCAAATTCCCTAGAATATCCATTACTCCATAGCGGATTTTACCGTATTCGTAAGTCCCGACCAAGAAATAATAATCTACACAAAAGAAAATCTCCCGAATATACACTTTGCTGGCAACATTCCGGCTGTTGGGTAACACAATATAGGCAGACTCCTTGCCGACATCATGTACCGTGTGAGGTGTCAGACCGACCATGATGCCGATATCCGGAGTTGAAGGATTCTCTCCAAACACAGTTGTTGCTGCAAACAGCAGGAACAGAATCAGTAAACGTTTCATGACAAGATTTTTGAATATATTTTCCCGGATAAAGTGCCGGGCATTCAATCATTCGGCGAAAATACGACTGTAACCAAAGTCCGGCCGGACATAAACGAAGACAGGGACTTTGGAGGTCCAGCAGCAGTCACACAACAAGTTCCACTTCTTCCGATCACGCACCAAAACTCTGCCCTATCGGCCTACCGATCACGGATCTCAATCGCTGAAAAAATGATGTACTTCTCGTTGTTGGGAATCAGCGCCATCCAACGTTCTATCTCCTCGCGCGAGGTTGTTACATGGGGGAAAGGACGTTCACTCTTCGTAAAGACGAAGACCAGTCGGTTGGTTTCCGTTCGAGCCGGCACACTCTTCTCCACAACAAAATTCATCGCTCGAGGAAATGAAACTGGTTCCTGTCGAAGCAACTGCTCCGCTCGATCATAGTCGTTAGGATAAAGCATATAGCCCTTCCGAGAATCCTCAAACAGAAAAATCTTCAGCCAGCAATCCACCGACGGTTCTACTGTAAAGGCTAATTTCTCCCCGGAAAAATAGACGCTACGAAGTCCCTCGACTCGAGCCACGAAATCCGGATCGGGAGACACTCCCCGTTTGACCCGAACATCGGCCACACAATAGAAGATCGTCTCTGAAGGCCGAATCTCCGACTGTCGGGTTCCCTCCTCGCGGATTTCGAACGAAACAATCTCTCCATCGATCTGATTGACCGCAATGCTGTTGAAGGTCTCCCCAGCAGACGATACATCCAAGCGCTCCCAGATATTCACCCTGGAACCGCACACTTGTTCGATTGCTTTCCGTCTGGCGTCGTCACGGGCTCTCTCCGCAGCTTCCCGGCCCGTAATGTCAGAATGGGCCATCACCACGACAAATTCGCCACGGACGTTGGATACCGTACGGATCTTTTCCTGCTGAGCGAAACCCCGGCTCCAGACCTCCAAGACAAAAAACAGAACCAAAGCAATCCGATACATCGAAAACAGACGATCAACGGACAAGGCTTTGGCCTTGTCCGCAATGAAACGGTCGGATTATTCGACGGACTCAATCAAAAATCCCTCCCGGACGAACTCACTGATCTTCTCTGCATTTTCGCGGGCGAATTCGGACTCCTGAATCTGACGCTCCAAGGCTCGCATCCGAGCGTTGGAAGCCGACTCTTCGTTAATCAGATAGAAAGCCATGTAGTCGAAACCGCCCTCCTTCTTCTCTCGGAAAACTGCAAAACTCTTCTTCAATTCTCCATTGATCTCCTTGGCTACCCGACTTTCATAGCCTTCATAGAAGTTATCAACCGACGGACTGTTGGCTACTCCAGCGCCAAATTCTTCCGTAATACGGCCCAAGACCATCTGACGGGCCTGTTTCGCATACGAAACACAGGCACTTGTCGCAGCCCACTGCAAAGCCTGATTGAGAGTTTGAACCGAGGTATTGCCGATAACATTGGACACTAGCTCCTGATTGTTTTCATCAGAGAGTTTCTGGTAGTGCTGGAAAAGCAGATCTTCTAGCGAGCGCGAGCCATCAACTTTCCAGCCTTCGGAAACGAGTTCCTTGGCCTTCTTTTTTGCACTCTTCCAACGACTTCTGTCCGTATTCCTGGGTTGAGCCGATACGGCCCCGACGGTGAAAATTCCGAGAAGGAGCCAAACAAACAATCTCTTCATAACAAATTAATAATTTGGGTTAAACATTTGATTTCAATATACTAACAAAAATTCTCTCCAACAAGCCGATCCTTCATTTACAGATAAAAAAAAGAACGAGAAATTACCTGCCTTCCAACCAAAAGTCTTTCAAAGACTCCAGTACAAACGGGTAACACCCACTCTCACAAAACCGGGAAAATCAGATCCGCATTGTGATACGAAACCCTCCCGTACTTGAATATATCGAACACCGAAGTGAACAAGAACAAACTGTCTCCGACCGAGTATCACTATTGCATCGGATGATTCAAAGATAGGATTTTTTTTCTCACCGTGCAAGTATTCGCCCAAAGTTCTGCGGAGCAAAATCGGGGAACATAGATAGGCCCAGTTCTGTAAAAAGAATGATACTTACCAAGGCAAATATCGAAGCCATCAAACGAGGACAATGGACAAAGCCTGTAAACAAGATTTACAAGCGAAACCCCGGATTTACGGTACCCTCCTGCATGAAAAAGGGGACGTCTCGATAGGAGACGTCCCCTTTTTCATGCAGGGCATCGGTCTGCGCCGTCCGAAGAGATCATTCGGCATCCTCCGCAGCGTGGCAGAACCATTCATCACCCATCGGGATGCGACGACCCTCATCATCGACCAGGGCCAGCGTAACCCGGCCGCCATTGTAATCGAAGTAGCGCAGTTCGAGCGGATGCAGACCCGCCGAGAGCGCCGCCTGACCCGTCTTTTCGACCAGCGTGTGCTCCCCGTCGTTGTCGATCACAACCCGACCGTCGATACGGAGCAGACTGCCGTCGTTCGAGGCCAGTTCGAAGGTGTAAATCCGATCCTCCGGCACGTTGATGTAGCCCCGGAAGATGATTCCCGTAGCCCGGCGTCCCTGGGCAACCTTCGGGAACTGAACCGAATCGACCACACACTGTCCGTCGGCCCGTGCTCCTCCTACGGCATCGCACTTCGGGAAGCGCTTGAAGAACCACTCGGTCTGCAAACCGGGTTTCGTAGCGCCCACTTCGGTCGGAGCCGCAAAATCGCACTTCTCGTAACGGATCTTCACCCAGTCACCCGTCCGGCCGTCGGGATGGAACGCCCGCACCTGCAACAAAGCATCATCATGGAAGGTGATCGGGCCCGTATAGAGCGGCGACGACACCGTCGGAACCGATCCGTCGAGCGTATAGCGCAGAATGGCCCCCGGAAGCGGGCAGGTAACCGTTGAACGGATCGAGTCGGTAAAGACACAGAATTCATGGAAATTCTCCAGCGAAGGAATCCGGTAATTGACCCCTTCGGCATCGAGCCGTTCGCAATAACGCAGCAGACGAGGCATGAGATCCCGCTCGCTGACCTGTGCCGGAGCACACCAGCCCTTCTCCGCAACGATCAGAAGCCGCGGGTAGAACAGGTACTCCACGCGCGACCACGAGGGAACCTTCTCGGCCCAGACATTGCCCTGGACTCCCAGGATGCGATCCTGCTGGGCGGCCGGAAGCGAATCGGGCACCAGTTCGTAATTGCAGGTGCGCTTGAGCGATCCGGCATCCTCCTCGAGCGAGAAGTAGAACCACGTCTGCGGGCAGAGAATCACGTCGCAGCCCAGCCGCGTGGCCTGGCTCACCGACTCCGGAACCCACGGACGCCACCACATGATCGTCGCTGCCGAGTCCACTTCTCCCTGAAGCAGCTCGTCCCAACCGATCATCCGGCGGTCATTGGCCTCGAAGAAGCGCTGCATGCGATGCGTGAACCACGCCTGCAGGGCATGGCCGTCGGCCAATCCCTCCTGCCGCATGCGCGCCTGGCAGCGAGGGCACTTGTTCCAGTTCTTCATGTTGACCTCGTCCCCGCCGATGTGCACATATTCGTAGGGGAAGAGTTCGAAGACCTCCTTCCAGATATTCTCGCAGAAGACAAGCACTTCGTCCTTACCCAGACACAACGGCGAAGAGAAGGCCTCGCCACTCCACGTCTCGGGCTTGAAACAGGTCGTCTCCGGGTAGTATTCGATCGCCTGAAGGAAGTGTCCCGGCATGTCGATCTCCGGAATCACGTCGATTCCCCGCTCGGTAGCATAGGCCACCACCTCGCGGATCTCATCCTGCGTATAGTAGCCGCCGTAGAGCGTATCGGTGCCTTCGACCCGCAGGTACTTCTCCGGAAGCAGGAAATCGTCGTTCCGCTCCCGGGCGGCACGTCCCAGACAGATCGTGTCGTGCTTGTTGTAATGGCGCCAACCGCCCTTCCCGGCCAGATCGGGATAGGACTTGATCTCGATGCGCCAACCCTGGTCATCGGTCAGATGCCAATGGAACTTGTTGAGCTTCAGGCGTGCCATCTGATCGAGCATCGAGCAGATCTCCTCCTTGTCGAAGAAGTGGCGGCTCACGTCGAGCATCACGCCGCGCCACCCGAAGGCCGGCTCATCGGAGACCTCCACACAGGGAATCACCCCTTCGGCCCCCTCCCCGGCAGGCAGCAGCTGCCGCAGGGTCGCAATTCCGTTGACCACACCGCGCGGAGAACCGCCTTCGATCCGGACTCCCGACTTCGCAGCCGAAAGCCGGTAACCTTCGGAAGCCAGCGTAGGATCGAGACACAGTTCGATGTCGCCCTGCGGCGTATCGGAAACAACGGCCGCGGCATACGGGGCCAGCGCCGTGGAGAGGTAATCGCCCTGGGGTGCAAGCTGCGGGTCGGAGAGTCCGATGCGCAACTCCGCCGGAAGCCGGTAGCTGCCGCGCGTCCAGTTCACCTCTTGCGGCTGGGGGATCAGCACAGGGAGGCTCTCCTCCGAGGGCGTCGTTGCGCAGCCCCCGAATACGGCGGAAACGGCCGCCACCGCCAGAATATGAATGAGTCGTCTGTTCATAAGGGTCAGTTTTTGAGTTCGAGATTTCCGTTCATTCGGAGCGCCAGCGTATCGTCGTACTGCTTCTGAAGGCGGATCAGTTCCTCGGTCATCCGGGCCCGTTCTTCGGCACACGACGGATCGTCATAGCGGTTGTGCAGTTCCCGGGGATCGTTCTCCAGGTCGTAGAGCTCCCAATGGTCGATGTCATTGTAGAAGTGGATGAGTTTCCAGCGGTCATCCCGGACCCCGTAGTGACGCTTGACCATGTGCTCCGCCGGATACTCGTAATAGTGGTAGTAGAGCGAACGGCGCCAGTCGGCAGGCTGCTCGCCCCGCAGCAGCGGAAGCAGCGACCGTCCCTGAATATCCGCCGGAATCTCCGCCCCGGCCAGTTCGAGGAACGTCGGAGCATAGTCGATGTTCTGCACCATTTGGTCAATGTCGCCGTGAGCCCCTCCGGGCAGACGCATCACCAGAGGAGTATGGAACGACTCCTCGTACATGAAACGCTTGTCGAACCAGCCGTGTTCGCCGATGTAGAAGCCCTGATCCGAGGTATAGACCACCAGCGTATTCTCCGCCAGTCCCGACTCGTCGAGGTAGTCGAGCAGGCGTCCCACGTTGTCGTCAAGCGACTTGAGGGTCTTCAGGTAGTCGCGCACATAGCGGGTGAATTTCCACTCGGCACGCTCGCGTCCCTGCGGATTCCGCGCATAGAACTCCTCGATGATCGGGTCGTAGAAACGGTCCCACGCCGCACGCTGCTCGGGATTCATCCGTCCGACCATCCCTTCGAAGAGCTCCTTCAGCCGCCCGGGTTTCCCTTCCCGGTACATCTTGAGGTCGTAGACCGGATCCATGTCGTGATCCGAAGCGATCGACATCTCCTGTCCCGCAGCCGCAGGACGTCCCGCATAGTCATCGTAGAAGGTCTCCGGAACGGGGAAGGTCCGATCTTCGTACAATGCCAGGTTGCACGTATCGGCCATCCAGTTGCGGTGCTGCGCCTTATGGTGCACCAGCAGGCAGAAGGGTTTTTCGGGATCCCGTTCCTCCTGCAGCCAGTGCAGGCTCTTGTCGGTAATCAGGTTCGTGATGTAGCCCTCGTTGCGGACCGTATCGCCCGTCTGGACAATGAAGTCCGGATTGTAGTAGTCGCCCTGGCCCGGCACGATCTCCCAGTGGTCGAAACCCGTGGGAAGACTCTCCAGATGCCACTTCCCGACAATTGCCGTTTCGTAGCCCGCCTCGCGGAGCAGTTTCGGAAAAGTCTGCTGCGAACCGTCGAACACACAGGTCGTATTGTCGTAGAAACCGTTCTTGTGCGAATGCTTGCCCGTGAGCATGCAAGCACGGCTCGGGCCGCTCAGCGAATTGGCCACGAAACTGTTCGTGAACCGGACTCCTTCGGCCGCAATCCGGTCGAGATTCGGCGTCGAGGCATAACGACGGTCGTAACAGCTCATCATCTGAGCCGTATGGTCGTCCGTCATGATGTAGAGGATGTTCATCGGACGCGCCGTCGGTTTGCGATCCGTACAGCCGACCAGCGACAGCGTCGCCAGACCGCCTACACCCAACAGATAGAGGTCAGTTGTTTTCATGGGGTCGATTTGTGAAGATTTCGAAAAAAGGGGTGCGGGAGATGACGATGTCCGCTCCCGCACCCTTCGTCATTGGCTTGCGTTGCGTTCCGTAGCCGGACTATTCATCCATGTGCTCGGAGTTCTCGACCCATTTCAGCCCCGTTGCCGGACCATAGTTCGTATCGTTCCACGGAATGGAGATGTCTCCGGCATTCGAATACTCGCACATACCGGTGTGGCCATTACCCGTCGCATCATTGAACGTATATCCCTGGCCTTCGTCCATTTTCCAGTAACCCAGCAGGCCGTTGCTATTCGGATCGACATTCGTGGCGTTGTTGGCCAGCTGCGATGCCGTACGGGCAACGTTCCACAAACGAACCTCACGGAACGACACCGACCTCTTGAACGATACGGGCTGCGGCAACAGCGAGAAGTAACGGAACTTAATCGTCGGATTGGGGGCCACCTTCTCACCGACCTGCGAGCCATCAAGGTAAAGGCGCGTCGTCGTGCCATCAAAGGTGATGGCAACATGCTGCCATGTCTTGGCCTGATTGGGAGTCGTCGCATAGACTGCCGGCTTGACCATCGTATTGAGCTGCATCCAGCGGTTGATCGGATCGCCACCGTTCAGTTCGAAACGAACCCACATCCGGTTGGTCAGGCCTCCCTCCTGTCCGTCGAGACCCACGATCATCATATTGTCCACCGACGCAAACTCATCCATATACATCAGGAACTCGAACGTATAGGCCTGGAAGGTAATCGCCTCCTCACCCATATCGAACATCACACGGTTGAGTTTCTGCGAGTCGAAAGTCGACTCGTACTCGGCATTGAAAATCGGAGCCGGCACGATCCGCATCCAGTTGCAGATGATCAAAAACTCCGAATTGTCCCCAAGCACCTGCATCCGGCCATCGGCACTGTAGAGCTTGACCGGAAGGGCATAGGTGACACCCGACTCTTTCATCTCCTCGCTGTAGGGCAGGATCTCGACCTGGAGCGGCGATGCCGAAGCCTCACCTACGCCAATGACTACCGGATCCTTCGAAAGCGTATAAGCCGTCTCGGGCAACAGAACGTAGGATGTACCGTTGAGTTCATTATAACGGTTCAGCACCTCGGGCGAAACCTCGAAACGGAATGTTACGTCCGAAGCCGCACGATCTCCCAGACGGGCCGTCAGCGTAGTCTGGGCACTCTCGTCGTTCGAGAACGACAGCATCGTACTCGTGGCCTTGTAAGCCTCGGCAATGTAGGCCGCATTGTCGATCGGTTTAAGCTCAGCATCGTTGCATCCCGTTGCGGCCGCCAGGACGATGGCCGCGATCAGGCTCTTGCCGGCCAGATTCATCAATATCTTTTTCATGGTCATTGCTTGTTATTGGTTGGCTTTGTTCATCCGATCCATCGTGGAGATGGCCTGACGGTAATAGTAGTAACAGTCGTTCTTGAAGTCGTTCTGCATCTGGTAGGCTCCGACTCCGCCCTTGCGGACTCCCGTATAGGGCTCCCAAAGCGCCATACCCTGAAGCGAATTGACCATCGTACCGTCATTAAGAGTCCACGTGACACCGCCATTGCTGGAGATTGCCGACGGTTCAAAGTTCTCCGTCACAATTAACTTGCGAGTGATCGTCTCGGCATCCAACACACTCGAGAAGGCCGTAACGACTCTACTCAAGCGATCGTCAAGGTTACTCTGGTTGAAAAGGCTGTAAGTCTGAAGAATGTAGTAGTCGAAATAATCAGCCGTCGAAGCGGGCATACCATGGACTTCACCGTCCACAATCAGCAGTTTTCCGCTTCCCGACTTGGGACCAAGGCGTTTGCCGCACTCGTCAACGAACCAGAAGACACGCTCGGCGGGCGTTGTGTCAGCATATATGTCACCCTGTTCCGGAATCCGGTTGTAATCATTGACGATATTACCGTAGTGCCCGGCGTAGCTGGGTTCGTAGTCGATATCCAGACCGTCATAGCCGTTGGCCAGGACCTCGTCAATCAGCGCATTGGCATACTTGCGGATGGCCGTCTCGATCTCTTCGGCCGTAGCATCGTCCGTCCAGCCCCAGTAGAGACGACGCAGGCGGACAATCTCGTCGTTATCGGCCGCATCGGCCGTAACCTCCTCAGGCGTGGCATTCAGCCCGATATTGGTCAGCAGCGTCGTAACAACCACCCGGGTACCCTTCTTCTCCCGAACGGCCTTCATATCGGCCTTCTGGTCCTCGGTCGGTATGAACGGCGTCCAGATTGCCACCAGGTCGACACTGTCGGGAATTCCCATAAGGCTCATCGCCGTCGAGGCCGAAACCGGGTTCCAACCGCCGAACCAGCCGAAGGAGATCGAGTGGTCCGACTGCTTGTAGGCTTTCAGATTCTCGTAATACGAGTCCGGGAAGTGTTGCGTCAGGTCGCGGGCCTCGGGCTCCGTCCAGTCGCTGCATCCGCAGAACACACCGGCAATCAGTGCGGCGATTGCCGAAAATATGATCAGTTTGTTCGTTTTCATGGTTCTGTATTGTCGTTTCAAGGTCAATTTTTCTTCGCCCACCAGACATCCGTACCGTATTCATCGGGGCCGCCCAGCAGCTGAACGCCGCCTCGCAGATTCTCATTGTTGTTGTCGTACTCCGACTGCGGGTAGTGCAGGCGCCGCATGCCGCGGTCTCCGTCCACCGTACCCCACATGCCACCGTTGCTCAGGTTGTTGACGGCCATGAGCATCACCGGATAGCCCGTGCGGCGGAAATCGGCCCAGGCTTCATGTCCGATCATGTGGTTGGCAATCCACTTCTGGATGATGATGCGCTCCAGCTCGTGCCCGTCATTGGCCCACGCCACCGAAGGCGCCGTACCGAAATCGGTCGCATTGTGCTTGCCCAGCGGATCCGTATAGGAGAGCACCACCGAACCGGTTTGCAGGTAGGTGTTGTAGGAGGAGGAGCAGCCGGCCTCCTGGAACGAGGTCTCGATACCCTTGTTGTAGAGGTTCTCGGCCGTATCACCCATGTTCCAGCCCAGCAGGGCCCCTTCGGCACGCAGGAACCAGCTCTCGGCAGCGTACATCACCGGAACGGGATCCGTCTCACCGTAAAGCGGATAGGAGAACGACGTGTAGTCGGTCACCACAACGTTCTGGATACCCGAACGGGCTCCGACGTAGGGCTGGTCGGCATAACCCGACACCGAGAAATAGGAGCTCCGGCGCGGATCGGCATAGGCGTTCATGTACATCGTGATGTTGGCGTTCGAACGCAGGTCCTGCCACGAGGTACTGGTCGCCTGGGTATAGAAGGGGTTCCGACGCGACGTCGAAACGAAATACATCGACTCGGAGACGTTCTCGATCAGTCCGTAGGTTTCGCGGGCCGCCACAGCCTCTTCGGCGATCGTCTGGGCCGAACTCTCCACACCGCTCATCCGGATGGCCATGCGCAGCTTGAGCGTATTGGCGAAACGGATCCACGAACGCACGTCACCGGCATAGTTGCTGATGTCGAAGTCCCCGAGCAGCGTGGTGCTGCCCGACGATACGAAGGTGTAGAGCTCCTCCATGGCCGCATCCAGTTCGTCGATCATCGTCAGATAGACGTCACGCTGGCTGTCATAGGGCACCGAGAAGGTTCCGTTCTGCATCTGCTTGTACGGGATCGGACCGTAGGCGTCGGTCACGCGGAGCATCGACGCCACGCGGATGATCTGCGCCAGCTGGAAAACGGCCCCTTCGCCGCCGGTACTCGACTGCACCTGGAAATAGTTGCCGTAGAAGTTCGAGAAGCTATTCGTGAAGAGCGGATCGTTGAAGGAGTCCGAAGGGTTGTAGGTCGAAATGTTCTGGCCCTGATAAGGCTTCACGGCCGAGCAGTAGCCGCCCAGTTCATCGCCGATAAGCACGTCCTGATACTGCGAGGCATTGACCTGGTAGTGGGTCATCCACTCCATCATCGACGGGAAGAGAATACCGATACCCACGTTGTCGCCGATCAGATCGTCGTCCGAAGGCCGATAGGGTTTGGTGTTGTAATCTTCGAAGTTCCCGGTGCAGGCTGCGGCGGCCAGCAATGCGGCACAAAGCACCCCGCGTTCGAAAAAGCGTGTGATTTTATTCTGTTTCATGGTTGATCGGCAGTTTTAGAATTGGAATTTCACGGAGAAACCGATGTTCCGCAGGCTGGGCAGCATGAAGTAGTCCACACCCTGAAGGAAGTTGTCGGAGGTCGAGGTCGTCAGTTCGGGATCGAACGGAGCCTTGTTGTAAATCATCCACAGGTTGCGGCCCACGAGCGACACGGTCATCGACATCTTGTTGCGGAACCACTTGCGCGGCAGGGCATAAGCCAGCGAGATCTCCTGCAGGCGGACGTTCGTCGCCGAGTAGATGTAGTAGGCTCCGGCACCCGTTCCGGCTCCGATGGTCTGATAGTAGTTCTTCGCATCGACCATGCCGTTGTTGATCCGTACGCCGCCGGCCTCACGGGCTGCGGCCGAACGCTCCGAAACGCCGTAGTAATCCAGGAATGCCTCGGTATTCGAAACCACCGATCCGCCCAGACGGGCCGAGATCATCGCATTCAGCGTCAGATCCTTGTAGGAGAAGCTGTTGTTCCAGCCCAGGTTGCCTTTCGGAAGCAGCGTAGCGACCTTCCGACGCTCGGTCGTCATCAGTTCGACCTGATTGGTCTGCGGATCGACGTAAATGTTGCCGTTGCCGTCGGTACGCAGTTCGCGGTTGATATAGAGGTCACCCATCGTGCCGCCCTCGTAGAGGATCACCTGCGGAGATCCCGTATTGCCGAGGGTCGCCTTCTCCAGGTAGGGCATCTCGATCGGCTGCCCGTCGATCGGGCTGATGATACCGTCGGCCAGCCGGATGATCTTGTTGCGGTTGGTCGTATAGGTCAGGCTCGTGTTCCAGGAGAAATCCTTCCACGTATTGTGGTAGGCCAGCAACAGTTCGAGACCCGTATTGCGGACCTGACCGGCCTGGACCAGCACGGAGGAATATCCCGACGTCGACGAGGGTGTCGACTCGAAGGTCTGGTTGTAGGTATCCGAACGGTACCACGTGGCGTCGAGGTTGAGCTTGCCGCCGAAGAAGCGGGCATTCACTCCGACCTCCCACGATTTGGTCTTTTCGGGTTTGAGGTTGTCGTTCGGGAAGCGGTGGTTCGAATCCCACTCGTGGTTCTGGGCCCGATATTCATAGTAGGGGCTGGTCAGATAGGCCGCATAGGAGGAACCCACGGCCGAATAGGAGGCACGCACCTTCAGGAACGAGAACCAGTCGGGAAGATCAACCATCTCCGAAACTACGCCCGAAAGGCCCACCGAAGGATAGAAGAAGGAGTTGTACTTCGAGAAGGCCAGCGCCGACTCCCAGTCGTTACGGCCCGTCACCGTGAGGTAGAGCATGTTCTTCCACCCCACCTCGATGTTGGCGAAGATGCTCTGCGACTGGACGCGCGAACCATCCTCACGCTCGCGGTACGAGGTGGTCGAGATATTGGTGATCGAGAAGAAGTTCGGGATCTTCCGCAAATCTCCACCCCAACCCATCAGGTCCATCTGCACGTCCTTGATCGACGTACCGATGTTGGCCGTCAGGTGCCAGTCGTCGGAGAAATAGTGGTTGATGTTGGCGATGGCATCGGCATAGATCTGCCGGTCGTTGCGCTTGGTGATGTTGTAGAGACCCTTCTCTCCCGCGAAGTTGGTGTCGGTACCCGCATAGCGCTTGTTGGTGATGTCCATGTCCGAGTTGTCCACCTTTACACGGCCCACGATGTTGAGCCATTTCGTGATGTCGTACTTCAGACTGGCCGAAAGCATGTAGCGGCGCTTCTTCGACTCGTTGATCATCTTCTGCATGATCCAGTAGGGGTTCTGGAACGACATGTCGCCCGAACCGTAGGTCCAGTTCTGCGTATAGAGGTTGCGCGACTCGTCCCAGATCTGGTACATGCGCACGTTGTCGAAGTCCTCGCCGCGCGGGAAGAGGTAGAGGGCCGGCAGCGGGTTGAAATACTGACCCGAAGCGATCATGTTCTTGTTGTCCTGCAGGATGTAGCTCGCACTCAGGTCGAGCGTCATCTTGTCGTCGAGGAACGAGCTCACGTCGCGGATCGTGAAGTTGTAACGGTTGTATCCGCTGTTGGGCAGGATGTTCTTGGCATTGGTCGTGGCAGCCGAGAAGTAGGTCTGGTGGCGCTTCGTTCCCGTCGAGAACGATACCGAGTTGTTGACGCTCGAACCCGTATTGAAGAAGTCCGCCGGATCAAACCGCCGCGAGGTCTTGCTGCCCCAGCTCTGATAGGAGCCCGGCTCGTTGCCATAGCTGTTCTGGAAGCGGGGCATCACGAACGGAGTCGAGAAGGTCGTGCTGTTCGAAACGCTCACCGACGTCTTGCCCGCCTCACCCTTCTTGGTATTGATGAGCACCACGCCGTTGGCGGCATCCGAACCGTAGAGCGCGGCGGCCGAAGGTCCCGTCAGCACCGAGATCGACTCGATGTCATCGGGGTTGATGTCGGCCACGCCATCCGATCCGAGGTAGTTGCCCTGGAGTCCGTCTTCGGAGGAGCCGAACGAAACGTTGGTCATCGGCACACCGTCGATCACATAGAGGGCGTTGTTGTCCTTGTAGATGGACTTCGCACCACGCATCACCACGCGAACGGCACCGCCGACTCCGGCGGCCGACGAACTGATCTGCACACCGGCCACCTTGCCGTTGAGCGAGTTCATGAAGTTGGCATCCTTGACCGTCACGATGTCCTCGGCCTTGACCTCCTGGACATTGTACGAAAGGGCCTTCTCCTGGCGCTTGATACCCAGGGCCGTAACGACCACATTCTCCACGGCCACGGCCGACTCCTGCATCGTGACGTCGAACGCCGTGCGGCCATTCACGGCCACCTCCTGCGATTCATAGCCCAGGTAGTCGAAGAGCAGGACCGGATTCGGAGTCTCCTCCGGAATCCGGAGCGTGAACTTGCCGTCCACATCCGTACTTACACCGATGGTCGTACCCTTGAGGATCACCGAGGCACCGATCACCGGCAGTCCGTGTGCATCGAGCACCGTACCGGAGACCTCGCCCGGGGCCGAAGTGGCCGACGCGGCATTCACCCCCGAACCCGCAGCCTGCGAAAGGAGGATGTTCGAGCCGTTGATTTCATAGGTCAGGCCCGTTCCCGCTACCATCTGGTCGAGGGCTTCGGTGACCAGGAGGTTGTTGGCAACCACGCTCACCGTATGATCGATGTCGAGATTCTTGTCGTAGACGAACAGATACCGGGTCTGCTTCTCGATCTCGGACATGACCCGTTCCATTTTCACTTGCCGCATGTCGATATTCACGCGCGCGGTCTGGGCTGCGGCCGTGCGTGTCGACAGACACGAAATCGCCGCAAACAGGAAAATTATCAGGCTTTTCACTTGGCCTGATACTTTTTTCTTCATATTTTTGTCGGTTAAAGGATAATAATTCAGGTTATTCCAAAAGCATGTGGAAAGGCCGTTATCCTGACGTCTCGGAGTCGTTGCAGCGGCTCCGGGATATTTTTTTCAGCATCTGCATGGAGATCGATAACGGCCGGGAAAATTCGGGGTTATCTCTAAATCATAGGCGGGGAAAGTTTTAGGTTCGGAAACTTGGGTTATCGGTAGATAGTAATGACGTTGGTTTGCAGGTTGTAGGTGTATTGGAAGTCGCAGCTGCGCTGCAGGATGTTCAGAGCGTGTTCCACGCCGTCCGAGATCCGGATTTTGCCGATGGCGCCGAAGTGCGGCATCTCCTCCAGGCGGACATCGAAGCGGACGCCGTAACAGTTCTCGAAACGTTCGAGAATCTCCTCGAACGAACAGTCGCTGATCGAAATCAACCCCATCGTCCAGAGGTATTCGTTCGGGTCGTCGGTCTTCTCGAGCATCAGCCGTCCGTCGAGCAGCGAGACCCGTTCATTGGGTTTGAGCGTCACCTGCTGCTGACAGTCCTCGTGTGCCGTCACCCGGACACTGCCCCGGAACAGCATCGTCGAGAATTCGTCGTGCTCTTCGTCGGCATGGATGTTGAACCGCGTTCCGAGCACCTCCACCCGGCAGGCATAGGTATCCACGACAAAGGGATGCTCCGTATCGCGTGCGACATCGAAGAGTGCCGTACCACGCAGCTTCACACGACGCTCCCCTCCGGCGAAGAGGACGGGATATTCGATCTCGGAACCGGAGTTGAGCCAGACGGAGGTGCCGTCCTGCAGGGTCAGGTTGATCCGCTGCCCGGCGGGGACCACGATCCGGTTGGACAGTTGTCTCCAGCCCTGTTCGCGGTAGGAGGAGACCCCCCAGCCGATTCCCAGGGCCAGAGCCACGACCGCCGCAATCCGCAGAGCGGGTGCGACCAGGCGCAGCAGCCGTCCCTGCCGCCGGGCAGGGGTTGCCGCGGTTGCCGGAGTTGCCGGAGCAAAGAGTTGCAGGGCATTGAACATGGACCGTTCACGGTCGAACGTCCGACGGTTTTCCCCGTCGGCATCGAGCCATGCCATGAGGCGACGCTCCTCGTCGGGAGTAGCTTCGCCTCTGAAAAAACGGTATAGGATCTCTTTTTCCATGTTGCTGTCAACGCCCTTTCCGGCGCATTCATTATAAAAGCACTTATCCGAAGGCTTTTCCCGGAGAAAAAACCGATTTTTTACATTTTTTTTCAGAACGGCCTCCAGAAACGCGTCCAAAGGGCCGCGGCAAGGAGTGCGGGCAGGTAGTCATGCAGGGCGCGGCGCAGTTTGCCAAGGGCTTTTTCGAGTTCGGTCTCCACACGGCGTTCACTGATCCCGTACATCTGTGCAACCTCCCGGTAGGAGTGCCCCCGGAAGCGCTGCTCGGTAAAGACGCCCCGCGTCAGTTCGGGCATCTCGTCCAGACTCTCGCGGATGATTCGCTCGATCTCCCCCTCGAACAGCTGCCGCGGATCGCAGAGTTCCAGCGAGCGGATGTTCTCGCTCAGGACCCGTTTTTCGAGCTCCTCCATCTCGTTCCGGACACGCAGACGGACCAACTGAGCCCGCAAATGGTTCAGACACTTGTGACGGAGGGTCGTAAAGAGATAGGAGGCGAGATTCCCCGACGTATCGATCCGTTCGCGGTTTTCCCAAAAATAGACGAACGTGTCGGTGACCAGATCCTCGGCAACGAGCCGATCCTTGACATATCCCCGGGCAAACTCGATGAAGCGGAGACGGTATTCGTCATAAAGCCGGCCGAAATCGTCTTGCATATCGTTTCTGGAAGAAATCTGTCCCACGGATCCTCATTTATACTTTTACAAATATAGCGAAAGGTAAGAGCAGAGGCAAACGAAAACAGCGTTTTCAGGTTTGACTATGCCGAACCGCATCCTATATTCTACAAATATAAGAAAAGGCGGGAACAAAAAAACATGTCGCCCGAGATTTTTACCCCGACCTTCACGATCTTTGCAAAAGA
>CALUIG010000030.1 GCA_944320625.1 uncultured Alistipes sp. | reverse complement strand
GAATTGGAACTGGACTGGAGTGGACGGATTGGGCCGGGCCAGGAAGAAAAAAGAAGAGAAACAAAAGAGGGGGAGGGAAGAAAATCCCGTCCTTGCTCTGCTGATCGGTGAAAAAACGAAAACCCCATCCTGCCTGGGCAGGATGGGGTTTCAATTTCAGAACCAAGATCCCCGCGTAAGGTTAAAGTCCCGTGATCTTCTTGATCTCGTTGAGTTTGTTCAGCGCCTCCAGCGGCGTCAGCGCGTTGATGTCGATTCCCTTGATCTGATCCCGGATCTGAACCAGCACCGGATCGTCCAACTGGAACATCGACAACTGCATGTTTTGCGGAATACCGCTCTCCGCGGCCTCCTTCACCGCCTGCGCCGCCGATTTCCTGCCCCGGTCCTTCAGACTCCGGCTCGGAACAATCTCGTTGTTGCCGTAAACCAACTCCAGGTTGCGCAGAATCTCGTCCGCACGCGAAACCACCGAAACCGGCATGCCTGCCATCCGCGCCACGTGGATACCGAACGAATGCTCCGTACCGCCCCGTTCGAGTTTCCGCAGGAAGACGATCTGGTTGCCCATCTCCTTTACCGAAACGTGGTAGTTCTTCACCCGCGGGCACATCTGCTCCATCTCGTTCAATTCGTGGTAATGCGTGGCAAAGAGCGTCTTGGCCCGGGCCGTCGGGTGGTTGTGCAGGTACTCGACCATCGCCCACGCGATCGAGATACCGTCGTAGGTGCTCGTTCCGCGCCCGATCTCGTCCAGCAGCACGATGCTCCGGTCCGAAATGTTGTTCAGGATGCTCGCCGACTCCAGCATCTCCACCATGAAGGTCGACTCGCCCTGCGAGATGTTGTCCGAAGCCCCCACCCGCGTGAAGATCTTGTCCACAACCCCGATCCGGGCCGACTTCGCCGGGACGAACGAGCCCATCTGCGCCATCAGGATAATGAGGGCCGTCTGGCGCAGCAGCGCCGATTTACCCGACATGTTCGGTCCGGTGATCATCATGATCTGCTGCTTCTGGTCGTCGAGCATCACGTCGTTCGGGATGTACTCCTCCCCGACGGGCATCAGCGTTTCGATCACCGGGTGACGGCCCTGCTTGATCTCGATGCGCTTGCCGTCGTCGAGTTCCGGACGCACGTAGCGCCGCTCAACGGCCAGCCGGGCGAATGACTGCAAACAGTCGATACGGGCCACCGTGGCCGCATCCCGCAGCATCGGGGCCAGCGACCCGCAGATAAAGCCCAGCAACGAGGCATAGATCTGCTGCTCGAGGACCAGCATCTTCTCCTCGGCACCGAGGATCTTCTCCTCGTACTCCTTCAGCTCCTCGGTGATATAGCGTTCGGCGTTGGTCAGCGTCTGTTTGCGGATCCACGTCTCCGGGACCTTGTCCTTGTGTGCGTTGCGCACCTCGATGTAGTATCCGAAGACGTTGTTGTAGCTGATTTTCAGCGACGGAATGCCGGTTGCCTCGCTCTCCCGCTGCTGGATCCGAGCCAGATAGTCCTTGCCGTGCAACGCAATGCGCCGCAGGTCGTCCAGTTCCGGATTCACGCCGTCGGCAATCACCCCGCCCTTCTGGATCTGGTTGTTCTGCGGATCCGGATAGATCTCTCGCGCAATGCGGTCGCGGATCTCAGCAAGCACATCGATCCGGGCGGCCAGTGCGTGAAGACGCTCGTCGTCCGTGGACTCCAGGGCTGCTTTCAGTGTTTCGATGGCCGTGAGCGAGTTCTTCAGCTGGACCAGCTCCCGCGGCGTGACCCGCTGGGCCGAAATCCGGCCTGCAATCCGCTCCAGATCCCCCACCAGAGCCACCTGCTCCCGAACCGTATCCGCCAGTTCGGCATCCTTCGTGAAGCGCTCCACCACATCCAGCCGTTCGTTGATCTTCACCGGATCCTTGATCGGCATGGCGATCCAGCGCTTCAACAGCCGCCCGCCCATCGGCGTCAGCGTACGGTCGATCACATCCGCGAAACTGCACTTCTCCCGGGCGCCGTTCGACGAAAAAAGCTCCAGATTCCGGATCGTGAACTTGTCCACCCAGACATAGTCATCCTGGTCGATGCGCGAAATCGAGGTGATGTGTCCCGTTTCGCGGTGTTCGGTGAACTCCAGGTAGTAGAGAATGGCCCCCGCGGCCGAAATGCCGCTCGTGAAGTGGTCGATACCGAAGCCCTTGAGCGATTTCGTGCCAAACTGTTTGCAGAGTTTCTCGCGGTTGACCTCCTCGGAGAAGACCCACTCGTCGAGCCGGTAGGTATAGAGCCGCGATCCGAAGACCTGTGTAAAGTGATCCTCGTAACCGCGCTGGTAGACAACCTCTTTCGGCTGAAGATTCGAAATCAGCTTGTCCACGTATCCGTCCGAGCCTTCGGCCACGTAGAATTCGCCCGTCGAGATGTCCAGGAAAGCGACTCCCGTCGTCTGACGGCCGAAGTAGACCGAAGCGATATAGTTGTTCTCCTTGTTGGCCAGGATATTGTCCCCCAGGACGATTCCCGGGGTGACCAGCTCGATCACCCCCCGTTTGACCAGTCCCTTGACCAGTTTCGGATCTTCCAGCTGCTCGCAGATCGCAACACGCTCCCCGGCCCGTACCAGTTTCGGAAGGTACGTGTCGATCGCATGGTACGGGAAACCGGCCAACTCGACGTAGGAGGCGGCACCGTTCGCCCGGCGCGTGAGCGTAATGCCCAGAATGCCGCTCGCCTTGATCGCATCGTCGCCGAACGTCTCGTAGAAGTCCCCCACACGGAAGAGCAGGATGGCATCGGGATGCACCGCCTTGATCGCGTAATATTGCTTCATCAAGGGCGTCTCGACGTATTTCTTCTCGTTTTTTTGATTTGAGGCCAAAGTGGAAAAGGTATAATTTTGACACACAAAGATAGGGCTTTTTCGAATCCCTTGCAAAGCCCCGGTTCGAATTTTTTTCGCCCTTTTTCCAACTTTTCCCCCTCCCGAAGCGGCCAGGGATCGGGGGCTGAGAAGACCGTCCGCGAAGATCAGCCGGAGGCCTTTCGGCTTTTCGGGAGGAAGGGACAGGGGAATCCCGCAACAGGCGGTGAGGCTCAGAGAATTCCCGCGGCAGAAAAGACCCGGCGATAGAACTCCGCCTTCCACTCCACCGGGCGCGGAAAGGCACGCGACGTGGAGGGCATCCGCCAAACCTGCAGCTCCCGGTCCGCATACACGGCCGGGACCCACTCGCCGACGCCCGGGAGTTCGCAGCCGAGAATCCGGCTCAGCGTCTCGGCCGATTTCCCGCCCGTGGCCACAAGCGTCCGGCACTCCGGGATCCGCTGCAGAAGGGACTCCAGATCCACTTCGCGGACCACTTGAAGTGAAGCGTCCGAAGCGTTGTTTTTCAGCCGTATGACCTCTTCCGACGTGTCGTAAAGGGCGATTTCACGCTCGCGGCAGAAACAGGCGATGCGCGGCTGGTCGAAATGCCGGCCGTCCGGCTGCAGGAAGTGTCGCACATCCCCCGCGGCCAGGTAACCCACGATCCGCCACATGTCGTTCTGAAGATTCGGATAGAAAAAATCCATCGACCACCGTTTGCGCGGCGGAGGAAAACTTCCCAGCATCAGCAGCCGTGCTCCGGCCGGAAGAAAGGGTTGCAGAGGATGACGTTCGCTATTCAGAACTTCGCTATTCATAAAACTCAGGGCTGAAATTCACCAGATACAGTTTGTCCGTGGCACGCGTCAACGCCGTATAGAGCCACCGCAGCAGGTCACGCGTCATCGGCTCGTCGCCGAACAGACAACGGTCCACGAAAACCGCACGCCACTGTCCGCCCTGCGCCTTGTGGCACGTCACGGCATACGAGAACTTCACCTGCAAGGCATTGAAATGGGGATTCTCCCGGATCTCCCGAAAGCGCTTCAACTTGCTCCGGATCTCCAGGTAGTCCTTCTCCACCTCATAGAACAGCCGGGTGGACTCCTCCCGCGTCAGCGACGGAGACTCCGACGCAAGCGTGTCCAGCAGAATCTTGCACTCCAATTCCGTATCGTCGTAGTCCGGGAACGTCAGTACCGCATCCGCAAAACGGAACCCGTAGAACTCCTCGAACCGCCGAAGCCGCTTCAACTGCGCTATGTCTCCGTTGGCGATGAAGTTCATCGGACAATTTTCGGTGTGTTCCGGAAAGTAGTAGTTGTTCTTCACCACCATCAGCATGTCCCGGCTCTCGATCTCCTCCTCGGCATAGAGCACATGACGGCGGATTCCCTCGTTGTAGCGGTTTGCCCGGCGGTTCGAGCGCGTAATGACGATCGTCTCGTCCCGACCGTAGCGGTCGTAGCAATCCTGGAGCCGTTCGAGGAACTCCCCGCCCTCGATCGCCTCGATGTCCGGAAAATCCAACTCGAAATGCGGCACCGCGCAGAGCCCGTTTTCGAGCATGCACCGCACCAGCGTGGCGTTGAACAGGATGCCCGATTCGGACTCCTGGCGCACCACCTCATCCATCGTCCCGTAGACCACCTCGCCATAGGCGGACATCGTCGCCGGATCCAGCGCCGGACTGTAATCGCTCCCCACGGGCGGCAGCTGCGCACTGTCTCCCACCAGAATCAACCGGCAGCCTCGGCCCGATCGTACGTAGTCGACCAGATCCGACAGCAGCGACCCGCTCCCGAAAATCGCACCCCCGGAGGTCGTGTCCGAAAGCATCGACGCCTCGTCGACAATGAACACGGCTCCCCGTTCGGGATTCACATTGAGCGAAAATTTCGATTCGTAATCGGCATTCGTCCGCTGACGGTAGATCCGTTTATGGATGGTAAGGGCCTTCTCCTGAGCATATTGCGCCAGCACCTTCGCGGCCCGGCCCGTCGGTGCCAGAAGAACCGGCTTGATTCCCAACTCCTTGAGCGCCCCGACCAGCGCCGCAACAAGCGTCGTCTTCCCCGTACCCGCGTAGCCGTTCAGCACGAAAATCTTCGAAAAATCCTCCGCGGCAAGGTATTCGGACAACTTTTCTATGATTTTTTTTTGCCCGGGAGTTGTTTCGAAACAAATTTTACCGTAAATTTGGGTCGCGATACGTGTACTGAACATGTCTCCGCCTGTTTGTGCTGCAAAATTAACAACAAATATCTGATAAAATGAAAAAACTCTTTCAAATCATTCTTGCCGTAGCGATCATCGGACTCGTCTATGTCATCTACATCCAGATCGCCACGCCCATCCGGTTCGAGGCCGAAACCAAGGAGAAAAAAGCCATGGTCATCGAGCGCCTGAAGGACATCCGCACCGCTGAACGCGCCTTCAAAACCAAGTACCAGCGCTTTACCGCCAGCTTCGATACGCTGGTCAGCTTCGTCCTCACCGATACCCTCGAACTGGAGCGGAAAATCGTCGACGAAGATGACTCCGTCGCCATGGCCATGCTGAAAAAAGCCGGTCGCAAGAATGTCGAAAAGTTTAAAATCGCGGTCATCGACACCATCTTCGCCCCCAAGAAAATCTCCCGCGAAGAGGTCGAGCAGTTCCGCTACATCCCCGGTACCGACAACAAGGCGCAGTTCATCCTGGAGGCCGGTATCCTCACCACCGAATCCAAGGTCGTGATCCCCGTCGTGGAGTGCCGCGCTCCCTACAAGATGTTCCTCGATACGGTCGCTTTCCGGCAGGAGGTCATCAACCTGATCGACGACGAAGAAAACAACTTCAACCGATATGCTGGTCTGAAGTTCGGATCCCTCGAGGGCGGTAACAATGAGGCCGGTAACTGGGAGTAAACCCAACCCCGCAACAATCGGAGTGTCCATTCAGCAATCGTTGGATGGACACTCTTTTTCACGTCCCCCGATGGACGAAATCCCCGCGGCGGATCACCCGGCAGAGGTCGAACTCCTGCTCCCTCACGCCATGCTGATCCCCCAAGAAACCCCCTTCAACCCCGACAGCGCCCGAAACCTCCTCGCCGCAAACGGAACCCCCGCCGAACCGGACGAAACCGTCGTGGCCTGCGAACCCTGCAACGGAACGGTGGCGATCGTAGCGGTGAATGACCGGATCCTGCAGGAGATCCGGGCGAAATGCCCCGATCTGCGCTTCTCGACCCCACTGTCGTTCCAACCCCGGAATACCGACGGTTGCGTATGGCTCTGCCTCCGCGGACAGCTTCTCTTCGCAAAGGTGTACCGGCAGAACGTACTGCAGTTCGCCCAGGTCGTCCCGGCCGCATCCCCCGAGGAGATCGCCTACTTCGTGGACCGTCTCGCCGGGATATTCCCGATTGCGGAGTACGGCCTGCTGCCGGACGGCGACGACCCCCGGGCTCTCAGAAAAGAGTTCGGAAAACGATTCGGAAAAATCTTATCATGCGAATAATCAGCGGTATATACAAGGGGCGTGCGATCAATCCCCCGCGCAACCTCAAGGCTCGGCCCACAACGGATTTCGCCAAGGAGAATCTCTTCAACGTGCTGAACAACCTGGTCGACTTTGAGGAGTGCGAGGTTCTGGATCTATTCGCCGGAACCGGGTCGATCAGCTATGAATTTGCATCGAGAGGGGCCAAAAGCGTCACCTCCGTAGAGATCAACCCCGTTCACTACGACTTTATCCGCCGGACGGCCCGCCAACTGGGCATCGAAAATCTCCATCCGGTCAAGGCAAACGTCTTTCTCTATCTGAAAAACTGCACGAAACAGTTCGACATCATCTTTTCGGATGCTCCCTACGATCTCGAAGGAAGCGAGACGGTCATCCGGGAGGTATTGGATCGCGGACTGCTGCGTCCGGAAGGGTTGCTGATCTTTGAACACTCGAAAAAGATGGATTTCTCCGCCTGTCCGGAGTTCTGGCAGATACGGAGTTACGGAAGCGTGCAATTCTCCCTTTTCAAAAAGGAAGCGAATGAATAATTGACGGAAAAGAAGCGAGGGGGGGGGCTGATTGAGTTCCGCTCTTTCGGACATGGCAGGGAGAGGAAGTCGTCGGTCGACGACAAGACTGTCACGCTCGGGGCGGCTGATTGAGTTCCGCTCTTTCGGACATGGCAGGGAGAGAAAGTCGTCGGTCGACAACAAGACTATCGCGCTCGGGGGCAGCTGATTGAGTTCCACTCTTTCGGGCATGGCAGGGAGAGAAAGTCGTCGGTCGACGACAAGACTGTCACGCTCAGGGAGGATGATTGAGTCCCGTACACAGCACCCGGAAAGAAAGGGCCACCAAACGGTGACCCTTTTTTTTGTCTCCGATCCAAAACGAAGGGAAAGAGCCTCAAAAGAAAAAAAGATCAGAAAAAGAAAGAAAATACAGGAAAATCCCTGCAAGTTCCAGAAAAAGAGAGATTCCTAAAGTAGAATTATGGAACAAAAGTAACGAAACAATCAATAAAAAAAAGCATTTTTCATATTCCATTCTATTTTTATAGAAAAATTTGCGTCTTTATAGAATATTTTTTTATATCTTTAAAGCATGATTTCCGGGAACACTCCATACCGATTCTTCTACCCGCTGCGCAAAATGGTCTTCCAGACCATTCCTGCGCCCCTTTCCGACTCGATGGTAGCTGCTACGGTCTGTACCCCGGACGGTACGGCCGTCTGTTGCATGAAATTTGTGGGGGGGGGAATTTCCGTATGTAAAAGCACACGTCGGGTAGTCGTTCCCCAAGTCTCCATTTCCTGTAATTCCCTTCGACATACTGTTCGGATATCGCCTTCATTTCGTGCGATGTCCGAACATTTTGTTTATATACCGGTACGGTCGGGAGCCAGAACCCGCCCGAATCGGAACCAGGCCGCCCGCATGAAGACCGAATCCTCCCGACAAAGTTCGGACCGGATCCCTCCGCCTGCGGCCCCCACCCTATTCCCGCAACCATTCCCCTAACTACCGGGTAGCCCTTCAGACTACCCCACCTCTTCGACACCCCTTGCTATTCCCCCAATTATCCAAACGTTCATGTAAAATCCCTACACCTGTGAAAAAAACGCTACTCTTTTTGGCTGCTGTGCTATCACTGGCTTTGCCTTGTGGGGCCTATGCACAGAAATTTACCGTCTCGGGCGTCGTGCTCAACAAAGAGACCAAGGATCCTGTCGATATGGCCGTCGTCAACCTGCCGAACAGCGAGTTGTGGGCCGTCGCAAACGACAAGGGCGAATTTACAATCAAAAACGTTCCAAAAGGCGCTACCAAACTGACCATCTCCTGTCTGGGATACGTCACCCAGGAGTTCGACATGAATATCCAGCGTGACGTGACAAACATGGTCTTCCACCTCGAAACCAGTACACTGGCCATCGACAACGTCGTGGTGACCGCCCGCGAAAACCAGAACAGTATGACCACAAGCCGAACCATCGACCGTACAACGATGGATCACATGCAGATGATCAACGTCTCCGACATCACAAGCCTGCTCCCGGGAGGATCGACCATCAACCCGACGCTCACCTCCGCAAGCAGTGCCAAGATCGGAATCCGGGAATACGGTGAGTCGAGTTCGACCATCGGTTTCGGCACGGGTATCGAAGTCGACGGGGTGCGCATAACCAACAATGCAAACTTCTCCGCCATGACCGGTGTCGACACCCGCAGTATCGCTTCGGCAAACGTCGAATCCATCGAGGTCATCACGGGTGTCCCCTCGGTCGAATACGGAGACATTGCAACCGGTATCGTGAAGATCAATACCAAAAAGGGCCGCACTCCTTACATGTTGTCGACCACGATCAATCCCCGGACCAAACAGTTCGCTCTGGACAAGGGCTTCGACCTGGGAGATGAACGCGGTATCCTCAATTTCAGCGTCGAGCGCGCCCGATCCATTCAGGACCTGGCATCCCCATACACGGCCTACGACCGAAATACCGCAACGCTCAATTATTCGAATACATTCAACCAGGGTGAAAACCGCCAACCCCTGCGATTCTCGATCGGATTCACCGGAAACCTCGGCGGATACGACTCCGAAGCCGATCCCGACGCCTACAAGAACGACTATACCGAAAACCGGGACAACAGCCTGCGTGTCAATACCCAGCTCAACTGGCTGCTCAACAAGTCGTGGATCACAAGTCTCGAATTCTCCGGTTCGGTGAACTATTCCGACCGCCAGCAGCGGGTAAATACGAACAAGTCGTCGAGTACCTCGATTCCCGCCCGCCACGGCGAAGAGGAGGGTTATTTCATGGCGCAGAACTATGAAACCGATCCGGATGCCGCCGTTACGCTGATCCCCGCCGGATATTGGGAGGAACTGAAGATCGTCGACGACAAACCCATCGATTTCAGCGCCCAGCTGAAAGCCAACTGGGCCGCACGCTGGGGCAGCGTCAACAGCAAACTCAAAGTCGGATTGCACTATACCGGCAGCGGAAACTACGGCCGCGGAGTCTATTATGACAATCCGAAGTACGCCGCAGAGAACTGGCGGCCCGATGACTGGAGCCAGGATCCCTTCATGCACAATGTCGCCGCCTATATCGAAGAACAGCTCACCATTCCCATCGGCTCCACAAGCCTCGATCTGGTCGCCGGTCTGCGAAACGACAATACCATGATCCGCGAATCGGTCTACGGTACGGTATCGAGCCTCTCGCCCCGATTCAATGTCAAGTACACCGTCTTCGACGGACGCTTCCGCAAGAAGGGGGCCGCACTGCGGTCGCTCTCTTTCCGGGCCGGATGGGGCAAGATGGTCAAACTCCCGTCGAGCTATACGCTCTTCCCCTCGCCGATCTATAACGATACGCAGGTATTCGCCTCTCCGGCGGCATCCGACGGATCGTCATTCGTCGCCTACTACATGAACCCCACCATCTCGGTCTACAACCCCGACCTGAAGTGGCAGCATACCAACCAGACCGAAGTCGGCGTCGACTTCAACCTCTACGGGATCCAGGTCTCGCTCTCGGCATTCTACAACAAGACCGTCAATCCCTACATCGTCCGTGACATCTGGACCCCCTATACTTACAGACTGACCACGATCCAGGATCTGAACGGCTGCGAGATCCCCATCGACAACCGCATCTACAGCATCGACCGCCAGACCGGTGTCGTTACCGTGACGGACAAAACCGGAACCATGGAGTCCTTCACCGCCGACAATACCACGAAAAACATCTTCCGGGCCTCCGACATGGCCGACAACGGGTCGGATTACACGCGGGCCGGACTGGAATGGGTCGTAGACTTCGGACAGATCCGCGCCCTGCGCACCGACATCCGCGTCGACGGAGCATTCAACTACTACAAACACGTCGAACAGACGATCATGCAGAGCTACCGCACCAATGCCAACGGCGCCGACGGACAACCCTTCAAGTATATCGCCTGGAATGTCGGATCCGCCAATGCGTCAAACGGTTCGCTCTCGAAACAGCTGAACCTCAATCTGACGCTGACCACACACATCCCCAAGATCCGGACCATCATCTCGCTGCGGTTCGAATCGTCGCTCTACCGCTTCAACCAGAGCCTCTCGGAGTGGGACGGCGGAACGCGGACCTATGCCATCGAAGGACATGACCCGCAGAACGATCCGATCATCGGACAGGATATTTCCAAGGGAGGCTATTACACCGTGACCTATCCGGCCTACTACTCGACCTTCGAAAACCCCGACAAGAAGATCCCCTTCTTCGAGGCATACCAGAACGCCAAGCAGAATGACCCGGAACTCTACTCCGACCTGACGCAACTCATCCAGATCTCCGGCAACAACTACCTGTTCCGCCCGTCGAAGACCTCGGCCTACTGCGCCTTCAATATCAGTGTCACGAAGGAGATCGGCAAGATCGCGTCGCTCTCGTTCTACGCCAACAACTGCTTCAGCAACATGGGACGCGTACACATCAGCCAGAACGACACCTATCTGCCGCTCTACAAGAGTACCTATATTCAGGATTTCTACTACGGCGTCTCGCTGCGTCTCAAATTCTAACGATTAAAAAAATCATACCATGAAAAAGATATTCAGCGTCCTGATCCTTGCGACTCTGGCTTTCGGAGGCTGTCTGAACAACTTCGACGAGGATGAGAAGAGCTACTCGGACATGCAGATCTCCATCCAGCTCAACTACCCCGCACAAAGCGAATTCGGACCGCAGGCCGGCGTCTCGGTCAGAATGACCGAAACCATGAAAGGTACCGTCTACGAAGTGATGACCGATGAAAAGGGCATGGCAACCTTCACACTCGTCCCCGGACGTTACAACGCCGTGGCAACCGACAAACGAGCCGAAAATGCAACCATTACGGTATTCAACGGATCGTTGAACAACCGAAATATCTCCATGGCCGATGACGGATCCATACTCCCGATCGACCTCCAGGCTTCATCGCTGAGCCAGCTCGTCATCAAGGAGTTCTACTTCGGAGGCTGCAAGGACAATGAAGGAAGCAAAACCTACCAATACGACAAGTATCTGATCCTCTACAACAATTCGGACCTCGATGCGCCGCTCTACAACCTGTCGCTGTCGATGACCTATCCCTACAATTCGTCCGGAACCAATTACGACATCGTTGACGGCAAGTTGATCTACGACCTGGGCGAGGACTCCTGGCTCCCGGCGGCTGCCGCCTTCTGGACCTTCGGGCCGACCGATGAGGTCGTCAAACCCGGCGAGCAGATCGTTATCGCACTGAACAATGCCAACGACAATACGGTGACCTATAATAATTCGGTGGACCTTTCCGATCCCTCCTATTATGTCACCTATGATCCGGAAGATTTTTACAACGCCTCGTTCCACCCGGCGCCGTCGGCCAATATCCCGACATCCCACTACCTGACCGTACCGGTCAAGTTGGGTACGTCGAATGCCTGGCCCTTATCGGGAATCAGCCCGGCCTTCTTCCTCTTCGCCGCTCCGCTCGGTGTCGATCTGACCGAATTCGCCATGAACCCGGACAACCAGAATCTATACAACAACATGAAAGCCGGAGCCCGGTTCAAGATCCCGATGGACTGGATTCTGGACGGTATCGAAGTATTCAAGGCCGGAGACAGCAAGAACAACAAACGATTGCTGTCAACCGTCGATGCCGGTGCAATCCTCTTCACCAATACGCTCGGCTATACGTGCTACCGCAACGTCGATGTCGAGGCCACCGAGGCCATCGAGGGCAACAAGGAGAAACTCGTCTACGGGTACCAGTACGGAACGGCCGATCTCGCAAACGGCTCCACCGACCCCAGCGGAATCGATGCCGAAGCCTCGATCCGAAACGGCGCCCGCATCATCTACCAAGACACCAACAACTCGACGAGCGACTTCCACATGCGTCGTCAAGCTTCGCTCAGAGACTAATCCGTAAAAACTGGACAAACGATGAAACCGACTTCCAAAATTATCATATCCGTGGTCGTGGCCGCATGCGGTATTTCGACAAGTCTGGCCGAAGAACCCATTGCCAAAAATCTATACGACTTCGACTTCATCGAGCAGATCAATCCCTGGCTGACGAGCAACAACGGAGCGGGGCTTCGCTGGTTGACCGTCCCCTCGACATCGCAGGTCAAAGCGTTCTTCAACAAAAGCAACGGTGACTTCAAGAACTACTACGAATCGGACGACAGCTATGCGTTCGGACTCAATGCTGAGAGCTACTACACCCTCAAACGAACAACCTTCTACGGAAAGGTCGCCTATGAAAACTTCATGGGAAAGAACATGACCGGATCGGCCTGGATCGACCCGTACGACGCTCCGTTCAACATCCTGGAGTTCTACAACGACAGTCCCGGCAAGAAGAACCGTGAAAGCTACCTCATCGCGGCCGGTGTGGGATATGACCTGCTCAGCAATCTGCGGATCGGAGCCCGCTTCGACTACAAGGCCGTCAACTACACCAAACGCAAGGACCTGCGGCATACCAACACGCTGCTCGACATGAACCTCACCGCAGGCCTGACCTACACGCTGGCCGACAAGTTCACCGTCGGTGCCAACTACATCTATGCCCGCAAGATCGAAGAGATCGGATTCGAAGTCTTCGGAACCACCGACAAGATGTACTACGTCCACATCGCACCGGGGGCCTTCTACGGCAACTGGGAGCTCTTCGGAGGAAGCGGATATACGGCAGGCACCGACCCCGCCCCGCAGTTCAACGAGTATCAGGGCGTTTCGGCTCAGCTGGCATTCAATTCCGAAGAGGTCGACCTCTTCTATGAATTCACCTACAAGAACCGCGAAGGTCACTATGGGTTCAAACACGCGGTCTACTATCCCCAGCTGACGGAGCATGAGGGCAATATCTTCGGGCACAAGGTCTATGCCGCACTCAAGGGAGAACGCGCCGTACACTCCATCACCGCCGAGGTCGCCTATCAGGAACTCGACAACTACGAACTGGCCTACGAGTCCGGACGCGACGACAGAGGCGCCTACTACATCAACTACTTCGGCCGTAACCAGAACAACAACCGGCAGGCCCTCTCCATCGACGGCGAATACCAGTCGGCCTGGGGTATCGAAGGGCTGACCCCGCGCTGGATCCTCTCCCTCGACGGCCACTACTGGCAGCAGAACATCATCGCTTCGATCTACCCCTTCTTCCGCGAACAGAAGATCAAGCAGACGGTGGCCAATATCGGAGTGCAGCGCAATTTCTTCATCGGCAGAAACCTGATCGGTGTCACCCTCAAAGGTGGATACGGAAAAGGCGGAGGCTTCGCAAAGAAGGACGGAACCTACACTACCCCGTCGGCTTCGACAGCCCTGCCGCGCGAGTCGGAATGGTATCTGAACCAGGAATTCGAATACCTTACCGCCGACCGGTTCAACGGCTGCATCGCGGCCCGATACACGCGGATGTTCCACAAAAGCATCAACGCCTTTATCGACCTGCGCTACAACTTCACGTCGGCCAAAGACATCGTTTACCTCGACGGCCGGGGATTCAACGTGTTCCAGCTGACTCTCGGTTGCACCTTCTAACCTCAAATTCAATAGCCGCTTTATGAAAAAGATGCGTTTATTCCCCCTGGCTTTCGCCATTCTGGCGACGTGTGTCTGCCCGGGTGTCGCGCAAGAACCGATGGACAGTCGGTTGCCGCTCGACCCTGAAGTGCGTGTGGGGCGATTAGACAACGGAATGACCTATTACATCAAACACGCCGAAAATCCCCCAAAACGGGCCGATTTCTTCATCGCGCACAACGTCGGCGCTCTCCAGGAAGAGGACAATCAGAACGGATTGGCGCACTTCCTGGAACACCTCGCGTTCAACGGCACGAAAAACTTCCCCAAAACAGCCATGCTCGACTACCTGGAGAGTATCGGACTGCGGCTGGGGCCCAATGTAAACGCCTATACGTCGAGGGAACGGACCGTGTATAACGTATCGAGTGTCCCGCTCGTGCGTGAGGGAATCGTGGATACCGTACTGATGATCCTGCACGACTGGTCGGGCAACATCGCCTGCGAACCCGAAGAGGTCGAGGCCGAACGCGGCGTCATCCGCGAGGAGTGGCGCCGCGGCGACAGCCCGCGAGCCCGGCTGGCCCGCAAAACCGCCGTCTACGAATATGCCGGATCGAAGCATGCACAACGGACCGTACTGGGTGACTGGGATGTCATCAACAACTTCGAACGACAGACTCTGGTCGATTTCTACCACAAGTGGTATCGGCCCGACCTGCAGGCCATCATCATCGTCGGAGACTTCGACGTCGACAAGATGGAACAGCGGGTCCGGAAGGTCATGTCGGCCATCCCCGCCGCGGAAAATCCGACCCCCAAGGAGATCTATACGATCCCCGATACGGGAAAACCGACCTACGGACTCATCGCGGATGCCGAAACCAAGGCAATCGGTGTCAAAGTGATCTTCCGGCAGCCCTGTCCGACCTTCGAGGAGCGGATGATGGAATCCACGCTGGCCAAGGAACTTTCCCGCAAGATTTTTCTGGAAGCGGTCCGGGGACGCGTACAACTCTCCGAAAAACGGCCCGATGCCCCCTATTTCCGGGTAGTGGCCGTATGCGGAAACCTCTCGAACTGCAAGAACACCCTGCAACTGACCGCTCTCCCCAAGGGTCTCCAGATGCGGCAGGCTCTGACCGGCATGCTGATCGATGTCGAGCAAATCCGCCGTTACGACTTCTCGCCCGAAGAGTTCAAACAGGCTAAGGCGAAAGTGATCCGCGAAGAACAAAAGGCCGCAGAACGCTACGGTCAGTTGACCAATACCGAACTGGCGGGACTCTATGTGGCACACTTCACCAACAACGAGCCCTACATGACACCGGACGACCGGAAAAAGGCCATCGACGAGGCCCTGGAGTCCATTACCCTGAAGGATGTGAACGACATGCGCCAGGAGATGACCCGCGAGGACGACATGCTGATCATCATCTCGCTGCCTCAGGACGATGCCGACAACGCACCCTCCAAAGAGGTCGTCATGCACCTGATCGACTCGATAGACCAGGCCGACATCCCCTCGCCCAACCGCCGGAAAACGATCGACAAACCGCTCTTCACCAAGTCGGTTACGCCCGGAACGGTCGTGAAGACCCGGTCCTCCGCACCCTACGGTGCGACCGAATGGACCCTCTCCAACGGAATCAAGGTCCAGTGGCTGACGGTCCCGGAGGTCACGGGTGCCCGCAAGATCAGCATGAATGCCGTCAAGCAGGGAGGATTCGCCCGCGACAACGACATCGAGGGCCTGCGGATCCTGCAAAACTATCTGAGGACCATCGGACTGAAGGGAATCCCCTACGACGAACTCAACGATCTGCTGTTCGACCGGGAGGTCTCGGTCAGCGTGTCGCTCAAGTACAATTCGGTGACACTCGCCGGTTCGTCCGGAATCGAGGATCTGGAGACCATGCTCCAGCTGGCACATCTCTATCTGACCGAACCCGACTTCTCGGAAAAATCCTACGCCCGCTACATCGAACGCTATCGCAATTCGCTCGAAAAGGAGAAGGGAATCACACAGCTTTTCCGAGACAGTGTCAACAGGATCAAGTACGACAACCACGTCTGGCTGACTCCCGTCACGGCCCAGTCGCTCGACCGTGTGAATGCCGAAAAGGCCCGTCAGCTCTATGACAAGGTGATCGGAAATGCCGACGGATACACCTTCTTCTTCGCCGGAGAGATGGAGGCCGAAAAGGCCCGTCCGCTCATCGAGAAGTACATCGGCTCCCTGGAGGTAAAACCCGGTCGGAAAGTCCCCGACATGCAGATGAAGCTCATCCCCGGAACGGAAGATTTCGAATACGTACAGAAGAGTCCGACGACCCCCAAGTCGCAGATCGAACGCATCTACCACGGAACGTTCAAATGTTCGCCCGCCAACTATGCAACGCTGCGTTACATTAGTCAGATCCTGGCGAACCGCTACCGCATCTCCATCCGCGAGGAAAAGGGAGGCACGTACTCCATCAGCGTACAGCCCGAAGTCGAAGCTCGGCCCAAGGGGTATTGCTGGCTGTATATCGAATTCGAAACGGATCCCAAACTGTGCACCATGCTCCTGGAAGAGGTCCAGAAAGGAATTGCCGACCTGGCCGAAAACCTGCCCTCGGAACAGGAGGTCGCTGCGGCAAGACTCTATTTCAAACGGATGAATGCCGAACAGAAACCGCAACGGCAAAAAACCGCCTACTACTGGCTGGGCAAAATGCAGAGCCTCTATTTCGATAAAATCGACTTCGAGGCCGACAACGAAGCGTATCTCCTGAATGTCTCGGCCGAAGACATCCACAAACTCGCAAAACAAATCCTCTCGCAAGGAAACCGTTTCACCTCGATCTGCACGCAAAACTGAAAACCACAACTCCAAAACATTAACAACCATTCCAAACTATGAAAAAACAAAAAAACTGGATGAGGAATCTTTTGCAATGGGCCGTTCTCGTCGCCATCGCCGGATTCATCTTCTATGGCCTGACCATCGGTGAAACACCGGCCGATGTCGAAGCCTATTGTCCGTTCGGAGGTATTCAGGCATTGGGCAGCTACCTCGTACAAGGTTCGCTGGCCTGCTCGATGTCGATGTTGCAGATCATGATCGGAGTCATGCTGGCCATCGGAGTCATTCTCTTCAGCAAACTCTTCTGCGGATACCTCTGCCCCCTGGGAACCGTCAGCGAATGGCTCGCAAAGGGCGGGAAAAAACTCAAGATCAATCACGATATTCCCACCGGAAGCATCGCCGACCGCATCCTCCGGATCGTGAAGTATGCCCTGCTGTTCCTCATCTTCTACATGACCCTGTCGAGCAGCGAGCTCTTCTGCAAGAACTTCGACCCCTATTACGCCGTCGCTACCGGCTTCAAGGGAGAACTGACCGCCTGGATGGCCTCGATCTCCATCGCCCTGCTCTTCCTGGGAAGCATCTTCGTGAAGATGTTCTGGTGCAAATACATCTGCCCCCTGGGTGCCCTGAGCAATATCTTCAAGTTCACACTCACGTTCGTCGGAATACTCATCCTCATGTGGGTGCTCGGACTCCTCGGAGTCTCAAACGCATGGGTATGGGGCCTGGCCATCGCCTGCATCGTCGCCTATCTCTGGGAAGTGATCTATCTGCGCAGCCGCGTATTCCCGCTGCTGACGATCGTCCGGGACGAAAACTCCTGCAACGGATGCGGCGTCTGCGTGCGCAAGTGCCCCTATTCGATCGACCCGAGAAGCCTCAAGCAGGTCCGCCACATCGATTGCACGCTCTGCGGAAATTGCGTCTCGGCCTGCCCCGAAGGTTCGCTGCAGATCGGCGGAAAACACTCGCTGCGCTGGCTGCCCGGAATCCTGACCATCGTCCTCTTCGGTGTGGCGCTCTGGCTCGGAAACAACTGGGAACTCCCCACCATCGATGAAAAATGGGGAAACTACGAACAGGTCGAAACCATGAAGACCTATGAAATCGAAGGACTCACCTCGGTGAAATGCTTCGGAAGTTCGAAAGCCTTCTCGGCAAAGATGCAGAAGGTCCCCGGAATCTATGGTGTCAAGACCTTCGTGAACCGTCATGCCGTCGTCATCAGCTACGATCCCGCAGTTACCTCGCCAGAGAAGATCGACGAGGCGATCTTCACGCCGACCAGAATGAAATTCGCGGACCCCGCACCCGGTGTCGACTCGCTGGCGGTCATCCGCCTCGGCGTCGAGGGCCTGCACGACAAGATGGACATGGTCTATTTCGGTGCCATCCTGCGTAACATCGACGGAATCTGCGGATTCGATGCCCAATACGGATGTCCGGTGGCCGTCACGCTGTACACCGCACCCGATGCCGAACTCCCCGAAAAGATGCTCCGTGATTCGATCGGAGTCAAGGAGGCCCGCATGCTGGTCCACGGCGGTGGCTCGCGCATGATCCCCGTCAACTACAAGCTGATGAGCTATGAACCCGTCGCAGAACGGATGGCCCGCCGCGAATTCCTCGACCTGATGTTCGAGTCCACAAAGGCCCTCTCCGGATCATTCAAGAACAACAGCGAAAAGTACGGCGACAACTCGGCCTATCCGAAGGGTGTGTACGAAGTCGAGTGCCGCGGCATCGAAAAACCCCTCATGAAGCGTTCGTTCCCCTACTTCCGCGGATTCCTCTCGCTCAAGGACGGTATCACCCGTCTCGACGTGGCTCTCAACGAGCAGGAGATTCCCGTGCTGCGCATCACCTACGTAAAATCGCTGTGGGACGATGCGAAAATCTGGAAAGACCTGCTCAACGCCGAGGTTTGGACCGTCAAATACACCGACGGAACACTCAAGGACGAAGAACCGAAATTCATCTTCAAAACGGAAGGACATTCGATCTGATCGAATGCCGGCAGATCAAAAAGGGTTTGCTTCGGCAAACCCTTTTTGACAAAACAACATAAAATTCTCGAACCGATGAAAAAGGGCATATTCTACCTGTTTCTGGCCGCTCTGCTGCCCGTTACGGCGGCGGCCGACGAGGGGATGTGGATGGTCAACACCTTCCAGAACGTGATCTATCCCCAGATGAAAAAGGCCGGCATCAAACTCAAACCCGGCGAAATCTACAACGAAGAGTCTCCGGCGATCTGCAATGCCGTCGTCGCCATCGACGGCGGAATGGGGACCGGAAGCATCATCTCGGACAACGGGCTGCTGATCACCAACCACCACGTAGCTTACGGAGACATCCACGCCCTGAGCACCCCCGAAAAAAACTACCTCGAAAACGGTTTCTGGGCTCTCTCCCAGGATGAGGAGTTGCCGATCAAGGAGAAGACCGTCACCTTCCTGCGCAAGATCGTCGACGTCACCGACGAGGCCATCGCCATCCGCGACTCGCTGATCAAGGCCAATGCCTACGGCGTGTTCGGCTCGCGCAAAATGGGCCGTATCCTGACCAAGCGCTACGAAAAAGATACCCCCTTCGAGATCGCCTGCACCTCGATGTGGAGAGGTGAAAAGTATTTCCTCTTCTTCTACGAAACCTACAACGACATCCGGCTGGTCGGGGCTCCTCCCGAGAAGATCGGAGCCTTCGGCGGTGAATTCGACAACTGGGGCTGGCCCCAGCACAAGGGTGACTTCGCCCTCTACCGGGTCTACGGAGACCGCGAAGGGCGTCCGGCGGCCTACTCCAAGGAGAATGTCCCCATCTCCCCGCGCAAGGTGCTGCGCGTGGCAACCGGGGGTGTGCATGACGGAGACTATGCCATGGTGATCGGCTATCCCGGACGCACGAACCGCTACCTCTCCTCGTACGCCATCGACGAGAAGGAGCATGTTACCAATCCCATCATCATCAACGTCCGACACAATCGGCTCGACATCATGAAAAAGCACATGGAAGCCGATCCGAAAGTGCGGCTGCTTTACAGCGACAAGTATTTCTCGCTGAGCAACTATGCCGACTATGCCAAATGGGAGAACATCTGCCTGCGCCGTTACGACATCGTTCGGATGCGTGCCAACGAGGAGCGTGAACTCATGGCCTGGATCCAGGCCGATGCCGCTCGTCAGGCCCGGTACGGCGACCTGTGCGCCGAGCTCGAAAAGGGATACGCAGCACGTCGTGAAGCACTCCGCGCCAAGTGCTACTACCAGGAGACCTGGCTCCGGCCCAGCGAAACCATGATGATGGCCAACCGGCTGGCTTCGATGACCAAAAACATGGCCCGGCTGTCGATCCCGGCCGTCAAAAACGACAACAAGGTCTTCTCCAACATCCGGGCGAGTGTGAAGCGCATCACGAAGAACTATGATGCCGCCACGGACCTGGATGTGATGATCCGCATGATCCGCATCTACACGGACAGCGTTCCCCGCCAGTACTGGGGCGAGCACCTGACCCGCCTCTACGACGGCAGCAACGGCGATGTCGACGCATTCGTCACCGAGGCATTCAACAAGAGCTGCTGCAAGGATTTCAATCAAATGGTGGACTGGTTCGAGACGCCCCGAACGGCCGAAGAGATCATGGCCGATCCCATGGTTGCCCTCGTCAACTCGGTACAGTCGCGCCGCTTCATGAAACAGATCGAGTCGATCGAAAAGAGATGCTGTGTGGAGATCGATGCCAAGGAAAAGCTCTATGCCGAGGCGCTGTATGCCATGAAGGAAGCCCGGGGAATCCCCCAGTACCCGGATGCCAATTCGACCATGCGTCTGACCTACGGCACGGTAGGACCGCTCCTGACGGCCCGGGATGCCATCCAGTACGCGTCGCGGTCGACCATCGCCGGCTACATGGAGAAATACGACCCGGAAGTCTTTGAGTACCGCGTCGACAAGAAGATGCGCACGCTGATCGAAAACCAGGAATGGGGACGCTGGGGCGAAGCCGGCAAGTTGTATGTCAATTTCCTGACCGATAACGATATTACGGGTGGAAACTCGGGAAGTCCGGTTCTCAATGCCCGTGGAGATGTCATCGGACTGGCATTCGACGGCAACCGCGAATCGATGTCGGGGGATGTCTACTATCACCCGACGAACTTCAAAACGGTCTGTGTCGACATTCGGTTCGTGCTTTGGATCATAGACAAATATGCCGGAGCCGGGAAACTGATCAACGAGATGCAACTGGTAGAGTAACCGGTCGAGTGAGGCCGGACCGTTCCCGGGGACTGCATTAGCTGTCGGGGACAAATCGAAAGCCGCCCTTTCCTTATGAAAGGGCGGCTTTTGCAATCTTATGGCAGATCTGTGGCACAATCTCTACGAGTTGAAAATCCGGAAATAGAGTACTGAAGGATTGCGGGATTGGGCTCCGGGAGAAATAAAAAAATCATTTTCGGGGCAAAAATATTTGCGGATTTCAAAATTAGGAGTATCTTTGCACTCGCAATACCGAAAAGGGGTGCGTTAGTTCAGCTGGTTAGAATACGTGCCTGTCACGCACGGGGTCAGGGGTTCGAGTCCCCTACGCACCGC
>CALUIG010000029.1 GCA_944320625.1 uncultured Alistipes sp. | reverse complement strand
GATTAGGCTTTCTTGGCCCCTTTGGCCGCTACGGCCTTGTCCAACTCGATGATGAAGTCCGAGAGGACATTCATGTAGTTGATGAAGGCGTCGTAAGCCGAATCGTAGGGGTTGAAGTAGGAGTGCACGTCTCCGTCCGAGAGCCACTTGGTAGCCATGTAGTAGAAGTGGTCAGAGGTCTGCATGAAGCTCCAGACATAGTCGAAATCGGGACTCTTCAGAGCCTTGATCTTGTCCTTCTGTGCATAGAGTTTCGAGAAGGCCTCGTTCTGGAGTTCGTTGCCCAGCCATGCGGTCACGTCACGCTCCTCGTCGGCCCACGACATCACATGCGGGCAGTGGAGCACGGATACCGGCTGATACTTCTTGGCAGCTTCGCTCACGGTAGCGAATTCCAGTCCGTTCTTCTTGGCCAGGATGGCCTTGGGCAGGGCCCGCATGAACTCGAAGATGCCGGTGTCGGCCGTCTGATGCTCACCGAAGGTTTCATAGTCCATGAAGAGGTTGATGACCTCTCCGGGAGTCTCCTCGGAAGCCAGCCACTGCACGTATTTCTCGGCAGTCAGCGGCCACTGGTCCCAACTCTGGTTCGAGAAACGGAATGCGATGTCGTCCGAAAGTTTGTAGTTACGCAGCAACAGTCTCAGTTTCTGGTCGATGGCATTGGCATAGACGAAGTTGGGCGATTTCCAGCCCAGGATGTGTCTTGCTCCCTCGGCCAGCATTGTCTTGAATCCCATTCCGGCAACCATGGCACCGATTTCGTCCGAATAGATCAACTCGGTGTTTCGGAAGGCGGTCGGTTTTACTCCGAATTCCTTCTTGATGAGGCTTGTGTGGAGTTTTACCTGCTCTTCGAAGTCCTCCTTGGAGGCCAGTGCGGCGAGAGAGTGCGAGTAGGTTTCAGCGAGGAATTCCACGCATCCTGTTGCAGCAAGTTCCTTGAATGATTCGAGCACTTCGGGAGCGAAGGCCTTCATCTGCTCGATGGCGATACCCGTGATGGAGAACGAGCAGCGGAATTTACCCTTGTTCTCCTTGATGAGTTTGAGCAGGAGCGCATTCATGGGGAGGTAGCATTGCCGGGCCACCTTCTGCATGATAGCACGGTTCTGCAGGTCATCCAGGTAGTTATGGTCCTTGCCCATGTTGAAAAAGCGGTACTTCTTCAGACGCCAGGGCTGATGTACCTGAAAATAGAGGCAAACGGTTTTCATGGTGGTATGTGTCTATTTGGATTGATTCTTACTCTCTTCGATCGCGTCTTCGTAGACCTTCTTGATCTTTGCTGCGGCGTCGTTCCACTTGAGGTTTGTCACCTCTTCGAGACCCTTGGATGCGAACATGCCGGCGAGAGCCGGATATTCGATCAGGCCGTAGATGGCGTCAGCCAGCGCATCGACATCCCAGTAGTCAACCTTCACGGCGTAGTCGAGGACTTCGGCCACACCGCTCTGCTTGGAGATGATCACGGGGACGTTCGACCGCATGGCCTCCAGGGGCGATATTCCGAAGGGCTCCGATACCGACGGCATGACGTAGACGTCGGACAACTGGAACATCTTGTGTACGTCCTCACCGCGGAGGAATCCGGTGAAGTGGAAGCGGTCCGCGATTCCGAGGCGTGCCACGCGCCGGATGACATGGTTCATCATGTCTCCGGATCCGGCCATGACGAACCGTACGTTGGGAACACGCTTGAGGACCTTTGCTGCAGCTTCGACGAAGTAGTCGGGTCCTTTCTGGTAGGTGATACGTCCCAGGAAGGTGACGATCTTGTCCGAGACACCCCGTTCGGGAATGGTGGTATCCTTTTCCGCGAAGCGTACGGCGTTGTGTACGGTAACGACCTTCTCCGCCGGGATTCCGTATCGGTTGATGACGATGTTTCGGGTCAGGTTCGATACGGCGATCACACGGTCTGCCGCGCGCATTCCATTCAACTCGATGGCGTGTACCTGGGTGTTAACATTTTCTCCGCTTCGGTCGTACTCTGTGGCGTGCATGTGTACGACGAGGGGTTTTCCGGAGATTCGTTTGGCCGCGATTCCGGCGTAATAGGTGAGCCAGTCGTGTGCGTGGATGACGTCAAACTGGCCTTCGAGGTCCCGAGCCACCTGAGCTGCTACCACGGCATATCGGGCGACCTCCTCCATGAGGTTTGCGCCGTATTTTCCGGAGAACGTGTAACGCTGTTTCCAGGCGTCGGTCGTGGACCAGGTGCTTTGCCCCGATTTGACATATTTTTCGTGGTAGGCTTCATACTCTTCGGGGGAGATGTAGGGGACCATGTTGGAGTCGATGTGTATGAACGACATCTTTTCGAGAATATCGTCGGCACCGCTTCCGGTGGAACCGTACAAGGCCTCGACTTCGCTGGCATTGAGTACATGCGTAAACCGCTGGTCCTCATCACCATAAGCGTGGGGTACGACGAATGTCACGTCGACTCCGTTTCGAGCCAGTCCGCGGGTCATACCGTAGCAGGCCGTTCCCAATCCGCCCGCAATATGGGGCGGGAACTCCCATCCGAACATCAATACTTTCATGTCTTATTCTATTTTGTCTGTGTATCTTCTTCTGTCCGCGTCCGTCCGGCATGCGCCGTTCCGTTATCGTTCAAATCCTACCTTTCGCTCTCCGGCCTCTCTTGCACTTAGCCTCTCCCGGCCTTTTTTCTCTTTCTCCGCTTCTTTCTTCACCTCCTTCTTTCACTCTCCTTCGTCCCCATTCTTTCGCCTCTCTTTTCTCTCTTCCTTACTCTTCTCGCGCGTTCTTCACGCCTCTCTTCCTTCCTCTCTCTTCTCTCTCCCTCTCCCTCTCTCTCTCACATCTCACATCTCACATCTCCTCCCCCTCACTTTCTCACGCCCCCCCCCGCTTTTGGCGGGCCTCCTCCCGAGTCGGGGAGGAGCCCAGGGGAATCTTACGATTCAAGGACCGACCGTCGGACTTGCGGCGTTTTATTTCGCTGCCGCTTTTTTCGGAGCGGATTTTTTTACCGCTGTTTTTTTTGCGGTCTTCGGTTCGGTTTTTTCGGCTACAGTCTTTCCGGCAGCTTTGGCCGTTGATTTCCGGGCCGTTTTTTTCTTGGGTTCTTCGGTTTTGTTTGCCTTGCGAGCCTGGATCATGGCGTAGATGTCCATGACGGATCCTACGCTCCACGCCTGCGAAATGGCACCCCGGGGAGCAAAGGGAGGATCGGCATCGAAGAGTTCACCGATGGATCCGATTCCGTAAGTCTGAATGTCCTCGTTGAAACCTGCGAGGATCTCTTCGGCCTGGGGCAGGAAGGCATCTCCGTTGATGTCGAAGCAGGCCTGGACATAGAATTCCAGGAGCCAGGGCCATACGGATCCGTTCTTGCCGGCGAAATCGCGTTCTTCGGGTGTTCCCTCCTGCGATCCCTTGTAGAGGGGGTTGCGAGGCGACAGGGTCCGCAATCCCTTCGGGGTGAGGAGGTGCTGGCGAACGGTCTGAATGACTTCGAGTTGAGCCTGTTCGTCGAGCATCTTGTAGGGGAGTCCGCAGGCGATGATCATATTGGGTCGGATCTCCTTAGCCGGGCCTTCGAATCCCACGTAGTCGGCCAGGTAGCCTTCGGGGAGTCTGAAGAGTTCGTTGAAAGCGGCCTTGGTTTTTTCGGGGAGTTTCTCCCACTCCTTGACGAACTTCTTGTCACCGTTTTCTGCGGCGAGTTTCAGCGCATAGCATACGGCGTTGTACCAGAGGGCATTGACCTCGACCTGGTATCCGTTTCTGGGGGTTACGGGGTTCCCGGCGATCACGGAGTTCATCCACGTCAGCGGGGTATGTTCCGCGGATGCCCAGATCAGCCCGTTGTCGTTGAGGATCACGCGTCCGGCAACACCTTGCTTATAAGCCTCGAGGAGTTGTTTCATGGCCTCACCGTATCGCTCCCAGATGGCCTTCGGTCCGATTTGTGCCTCAAGCTGCTGGAGCGTCCAGAAGAACCACAGGGGTGCATCTGCCGCCACGGCTGCGGAGAAGTCTCCGCAGAACATGCCGTTGCACATGTTTCGGACCTGTGTATCGAGCGCATCGATGCAGTCTTCCTTGTGGTTCTGCCGGAGTGTGATTCCGGGGAGCGCCACGAAGGTTTGACGTCCGGAAACGCCGTGCCAGGGGTATCCGGAGATGACTTCGGTCCGGTTTCCGGGTCTGCGGATCAGGAACTGGCGTGCGGAGTGTTCGAGGCAGCTGATGAAGTCGATCTTGTGGGTACGCCGGGCGATGGATCCCTGGAAGAGTTCGTCGATGGTCTTCGTGGATCCCATTTCGTCGAGCGATGCGGAGAAGATGATGCTTTCGCCCTTCTTGAGTTCGGTTTCGAAGTATCCGGTCGTCATGAGGTCCTCATATCCGTCGTATCCTCGTGCGATGTCCTGGAGATACTCGAAGTTGTAATACCAGTCGGGAGCGGGAACGAATTCCGTTCCGGGCTTGTTGGTCTGGAGGTATAACCAGGGGAATGAGTCGTAGAGGCGGCATTTTACGCCATTGACTGCGGGATAGGAGTGTCCGTCGGCCTCCAGGTTAGCATGAGTCAGCGCGTGTTTGTCGCGGAAGGCGAGGAACGGTCGCAGTCTGAGTCGGGTTTCGGAGTGAGCATCGAGGAGGGTGTAGCGGATCATGAGCTGGGTCCGTTTGTGGATCCAGAGCAGTTCCTTCTTGAGGATGACGCCTCCGACCCGATAGGTGATCGTGGGAGTAGGAGTGTACTCGAAGTCTGTGATGTACTTGTGTCCGCGGGGCTCATAGGTGCCTTTGAAGCGGTGGAGAGCCAGATTGAAAGTCTGGTCGTGCTGGATGACGGATTCGTCGAGCGCCGAGAGCAGGACGTACGTCCGGTCGCTGGAGTCGATGGGAGCCACCATCAGTCCGTGGTAGCGGCGCGTGTTGCAGCAGACGCAAGTCGTACTCATGTATCCGCCGATGCGGTCGGTAGCGAGCATTTCACGCTGGAGGGAGTACTCCAGGTTTCCGAGTTCGCTTTTGTCGAAGGTTAATGCTGACATATGCTTAAAAAATGCTGTTCGTCCATTAAAGATATTGAAAAATTCGAAAATTAGCAACCATATTGCTGAAAATTGCTATTTTTCTGCTGTTTTTTATCCGAAAAGCGCTCTGTTGGCCTGTGTTATGCCCATTTTACGAGCGCAAAATCCATCCGGTGCGGGAGGTTCGGATTGCTGGGATATATTCTCAGTGCAATATCGAACGTTCCGGCCTCGTCGGGGGTGTAATCCAATGCATATGTCACGAGGCTTCCATCGACCTTCTCCCGTGCAAGCTGAATCGTTCGGGTGACATTTACGGTCTGTCCTCCGACGATCTGCCGTGCGAGAACCATCTCGACGCCGATGTCTTCGGGTCGGAGGTTGGCGATGTCGACCGTCACCGAGAAGCGGTACTTCTCACCGACGAAGACGGCCTCCTTGTCGATCTTCACGCGCTGTACGTCGACGGCCCGGACCTGATCCCAGGCTGCGGAGACCTTCCGTTTCCAGGCCGCGATTTCGCGGGCCATCCGGTAGGCATCGGCAGACATCTCGCGCTTGCGGGCTGCGAGTTTGTTGTAGAATCGCTCCTCGTAGTCGATGAGCATGCGGTTCGTCGTGAAGTTCGAGGCGATGTCGGCCACGCACTTCTTGACCGAAGCCACCCATTCGTGGGGGATGTTGTCCACACCGCGGGCATAGTATTTCGGGGCGATCTGCTCCTCGATGGTGTTGTAGATCATCTCGGCGTCGAGTTCGTCCTGGAAGTGCTGATCGGTGAAGGTCCGCTCCATGGGAAGAGCCCATCCGGCCCCCTCCTTGTAGCCTTCAACCCACCATCCGTCGAGTACGGAGAACTGCATGACGCCGTTCATGACGCACTTTTCGCCCGACGTACCCGATGCCTCCAGCGGCCGGGTCGGGGTGTTGAGCCATACGTCTACACCCTGGACCATGCGCCGAGCGAGTTCCATATCGTAGTTCTGCAGGAAGATGATCTTGCCCACGAACTGCGGCATGGCTGCCACTTCGACAATGCGTTTGATCAGGTCCTGTCCGGGCTTGTCGTTGGGGTGTGCCTTTCCTGCGAAGATGAACTGCACGGGCCGCTCCTTGTTGTTGACGATGGCGGCCAGACGGTCGAGGTTCGTGAAGAGCAGGTAGGCGCGCTTGTAGGTTGCGAAGCGGCGTGCGAAACCGATGGTCAGCACATCGGGCCGGATTCCCTCGATGACCTGAAGCATCTGGCGCGGGGATTCGAGCCGGACCTGTTTGGGATCGCTGTAACGCTTGCGGATGTGCTTGATGAGCCGGTTCTTGAGCTTCATGCGCTCCTCCCAGAGTTCGGCGTCGGGGATGTTGTGTACCTTCTGCCAGGCGGGGATATTATAGGTATGCCCTTCGAATCCGTCGGCGAAGTAGCGGGCATAGAGCCGCCGCAGGGAGGTGGCGATCCAGGTCGGGAAGTGCACGCCGTTGGTGACGTATCCGATGTGGAGTTCGTTCTTGAAGTATCCGGGCCACATGTTGCCGAGGATGTCCTTCGAGACCTCGCCGTGGAGCCACGACACGCCGTTGACCTCCTGCGAGAGGTTGCAGGCCAGCACCGACATCGAGAACTTCTCGTTCGGGTCGTTGGGGTTTGTCTTTCCGAGGTTGATGTACTGTTCCCAGGTGATTCCCAGGACGTCGGGATAGTGCGACATGTACTGGCGGATCATCGACTCGGGGAATGCGTCGTGGCCGGCCGGCACGGGAGTGTGGGTCGTGAAGAGCGACGACGAGCGGACCACTTCGAGGGCCTCCGAGAAGGAGAGCTTGCGGTGGTTGACCAGATCGCGGATGCGCTCGATGCCGATGAAGGCGGCATGTCCCTCGTTGCAGTGATATACGTCGTGCTTGATTCCGAGCTTGCGCAGGGCGCGGATACCTCCGATTCCGAGCAGGATCTCCTGCTTGAGGCGGTTCTCCCAGTCTCCTCCGTAGAGGTAGTGGGTCACCTGACGGTCCTCTTCGAGGTTGTCCTCGATGTCGGCGTCGAGCAGATAGAGGTCCGTACGTCCGACCTGGCATTTCCAGATGCGTGCCAGGAGCGTACGTCCGGGGAATGCGATGGCGACGGTCATCCAGTTTCCGGCCTCGTCACGGACGGGCAGGATCGGGAGTTTGTAGAAGTTCTGCGCCTCGTAGGTTGCCTCCTGTGCACCCTGAGAGGAGAGCCGCTGTGTGAAGTATCCGTATCGGTAGAGCAGACCTACGGCGGCCATCGGGACATTGCGGTCCGAAGCCTCCTTGAGGTAGTCTCCGGCCAGGATACCCAGACCTCCGGAGTAGATCTTCAGCGAGGAGTGCAGACCGTACTCCATCGAGAAGTAGCAGATCGTGGTGGCCTTGGGATCGGGTTTTTCGTTCATGTATTCCCGGAACTGGGCATAGACCGCATCGAGTTGTGCCAGGAAATTCGAATCCTTTTCGAGTTCGCGCATGCGCTCGACGCTGAGTTTGTCGAGGAATGCGATGGGGTTGCTTTCACACTCGGCCCAGAGTGCGGGGTCGATTCCCTCGAACAGGTCGCGGGCGCCGGGGTTCCAGCACCACCAGAGGTTGCGGGAGAGCTCCTCCAGGGCATGCAGCCGTTTGGGCAGGGTCTTGTCGACCATCATGCGGCTCCAGTTTGGTTTTTCGACGAAGAGCTGCTGGCGTACGAAGTTGATCTGTTCGGTTTTGGCACCGCCGTCGTCGAGCATGGCGCGGTTGGTGCGGACGATCGAACTTTCGATTGCTTCGGAGTAGGCCTCTTCGTAGGCGGCGTAGAGTCGTTCCCAGAGGGCCGTCATGGAGATTTCGTAGGCTGAAGTGCGGATTTCGTTGACGTGTTTTTCGTCCTGCTGGCAGAAGCGCAGCAGGGCGTCGGCGATCTTCTCCTCGACTTCGTAGTCGTTGTAGTCGTCGCGGCGGATGACCTCCACGCCGGCGTGTTCACGCTGTTTGTCGACCCAGAGTCCGAATCCGGCGAGGGTCGTGGTGACGGTCGGCACGGAGAAGGCCACGGACTCCAGCGGGGTGTATCCCCAGGGTTCGTAGTAGGAGGGGAATACCGTGAGGTCCATACCGACGAGGAGTTCGTAGTAATCCTTGTTGAAGATTCCGTCGGCGCGGTTGAGGTACGTGGGCACGAAGATCACCTTTACCTTTGATCCGGGCTGGGTGATCGGGCTGTCTTTCAGTGCATTGACGATAGGATCCCAGGTTTGGTTTTCCAGGTAGTGAGTCGAGTATTTGTACTGTTTTTCGTCGATGGGGTTCGCCGGGTTTGCCAGGTGGGCCTGGAGGTCGACTCTCGGGCCTCGGTTTCCGGCGGGCACGGTGATGTATGCGAGGATTTCGCGCTGGAGCTTGTCCGACTGCGCGAGCATCTTGAGCGATTCGATGAATACGTCGATACCCTTGTTGCGGAATTCATAGCGGCCGCTGGTTCCGACGATCAGGGGATCTCCCTGGAATTTTTCGCCCAGGCAGGCTTCGGCCACTTCGATCATGGCTTTGCGGGCCTCGTCGCGTTTGGCGTAGTACTCGTCTCCGGACCAGACGAAGTCGTTTTCGAACCCGTTGGGGGTAACGGCGTCGGGTTCACGTCCGAGCAGGTATTTGCACTCGTTGGCGGTGATGTCGCTCACGGTGAGGAATGCGTCGTGATAGGTGGCCGCCATCTTTTCGATGGAGTGCTTGGCCACGACGTTGAACCGGCGGGCGAGCTCATCGGCATTGAATTTCGTGAGATCGTTGTAGAGCGGGAGTCGGTTACCAGCGATGCAGCGTCCCATGACGGTGGCATGGGTCGTGAAGAGCGTGGCCACATAGGGGGAGTGGTTGCGCAGGTAGAGGCCTCCGGCTGCGGTCTGCCACTCGTGGAAATGGGCGGCAGCCTTTTCGGTGGGAGTTCCGAATGCGTCGACATAGGAGGCGATCACCACACCGGCGGCCCAGCCGAAGAGGACGGGTTCGACGTAGTCCCACTGTCCGGAGATGGAGTCCACGTGATAGGATTCCCAGAGGCTTTTGAGGATTTTGTCCTTGCGGGGGATCAGCGAGGAGAAGTCGACCAGGAGGACTTTGGGTTCGCCCTTGATTTTCCAGTGTCCGGCGCGCACGCGGATACCTTCATTATAAAGGCCCTGTCGCCAGGCCTTCAGGAGATTCGGATCCTCTTCGAATTCGGGATTTACGCCTTCGTGCGAAAGATCCGGACCGATCAGCAGGTATCGGTCTCCGAATTTGCGGGTAACGGTCTGTGCCTTGGTCGAGATGACGGTATGGATGCCGCCCACCTTGTTGCATACCTCCCAGCTTACTTCGAACAGGAAGTCGGGAGTGTGTTTAGCATTGCTCATATACTTAACGCTTGTTTGTTATTTCGTGACGAACGGGATTGAATCCGGCCGCAAAGGTAATACTTATATTTAGAAAAACAATCGAAAAATCAATTACTAAAAATATTTAATAATAACTTAACATTTCAGTTTCACTTGGTTGCGGAGTCGGGTTACGTTTCGAAGAGAGCTTCGATCACGGCGTCCGAAACGAGCATTCTTTCGGGCGGAATGGCCATTCCCGCGGGGTTTTCGCGCAGGATTCCGCCATGAATCCAGGGGACCGCGTTTTTCCGTATCCGGGCCTCTCTGTCTGCTCCGAAGTGTTTGCGGAGTTCTTCGAGGTCGATTCCCTCGATGGTTCGCAGACGGGTCATCACGTATTCGTTGAAGCGGTCCCGTTCGGAGAGAATTTCGGCTTCGGGGGGCTTCCCGTCGATGTATTGTTCGACGGAGGCGACATTCCAGTGTCGCTCCCGGCCGTCGAAGGAGTGGGCTGCGGGGCCGATCCCGAGGTACCTGACTCCATGCCAGTAGGCGGCGTTGTGCCGGGCCCGAAACCCGGGGAGGGCATAATTCGAAACCTCGTAGTGTTCGAATCCGGCCCGGGTCAAGGTTTCGTGTACGAGGGCGTATTCGGCTTCACTGACCTCCTCGTCCACGGGGGAGAGGTCTCCCCTCTCCATTCGGCGGCCGAAGGCGGTGCCGGGTTCGATGGTCAGGTGATAGGCCGAGACGTGCTGCACGCCGAGTTCGAGCGTGCGGTCGAGATTTCGGCGCAGGGTGTCGCCGCCGAATCCGGGGACGCCGAAGATCAGGTCGACGGTGATGTTTTCGAATCCGGCCCGTTGCGCATTCCGCACGGCGTCCACGGCCTGTGCGGCGTTGTGGCGGCGGTTCATCAGACGCAGACAGTCGTCGTCGAAGGACTGGATGCCGATCGAGAGCCGGTCGATGCCGATCCGGCGCAGAGCCTCGAGGTATTCGGGCGAAAGGTCGTCGGGGTTGGCTTCGAGGGTGGTCTCCTCGACCCGGGAGCAGTCGAAGATCCGGGCGGCGTGTCCGAGCAGTCCGGCGAGGAGTTCCGGAGGACAGAGCGAGGGGGTTCCGCCTCCGAAATAGCGGGTCCGTATCGCCTCTCCGCCGAGATACTCCTTTCGTTCGTCGAGTTCACGGTGCATGGCCTCGGCGAGCGGCAGCAACCGCGAGGTCCCGACCTCCTTGAAGAAGTCGCAGTAGGCGCAGACGCGCTTGCAGAAGGGGATATGGAGGTAGAGTCCGGCCATGACTTTCAAAGATAATAAAAATAATCGGATCGGGGGTGTGATTCCGAAACGAAATCGGTTCTTAGCCTCCGCACCGTTTCGGGTTCCGGTCGATTCGGGTGCGGTTTTCGGGCGGCCGGGTCTTCTTCTTTTCCGGCGCCGGGTGCCTCTGTCGGAGTTCCCGCCTCCGGGCATCGGGCTTTCCGATTCCGGATGCCGGTGCGGCCCGATTTTCGCAGGAGCCCCTCCCAAAGGCCTCCGGAGGCGGATTTTCCCGACCCTGGTTTCTCTTGTGGAACCCGCATTTGAGGGGCCGGAGGGGGATAGTAAAAAATTTTCGTAATTTTGCTGTTAATTTTTTCACAATTCTGAAAGTTTTTATACCTTTGTGGCGTTCGAAGGCGTACTTTTCGGGGCCTGGCGAACGTTAGGTTAAGGATTTTAGGTTTAATCAAAAATAAAAAAAGCTATGGACAAGATGGATCTGAGAAAGTACGGGATCACGGGCGTAACCGAGATCGTGTACAACCCCTCCTACGACGAACTCTTCCGTGAGGAGACCAAGAAGGGCCTGCGCGGATACGAGAAGGGCCAGCTCACCGAGACGGGAGCCGTGAACGTGATGACGGGCGTCTATACGGGCCGTTCGCCCAAGGACAAGTTCTTCGTCATGGACGAGACCACGAAGGATACGATCTGGTGGACTTCGGACGAGTACAAGAACGACAACAAACCCGTGACGAAGGCAGCCTGGAAGGAGCTGAAGAAGATCGCAGCCGAGGAGCTTTCGGGCAAGAAACTCTACGTGGTGGATACCTTCTGCGGCGCCAACGAGAACTCGCGTCTGAAGATCCGCTTCATCATGGAGGTTGCCTGGCAGGCCCACTTCGTGAAGAACATGTTCATCCGTCCGACGGACGAGGAGCTGGAGAAGTACGGCGAGCCGGATTTCGTGGTTCTGAACGCCTCGAAAGCCAAGGTGAAGAACTACAAGAAGCTGGGTCTGAACTCGGAGACGGCTGTCGTGTTCAACCTCACGGAGAAGATGCAGGTGATCATCAACACGTGGTACGGCGGTGAGATGAAGAAGGGTATGTTCTCGTACATGAACTACCTGCTTCCGCTGAAGGGCATGGCTTCGATGCACTGCTCGGCCAACACGAACGAGAAGGGCGAGACGGCAATCTTCTTCGGACTTTCGGGAACGGGCAAGACGACGCTTTCGACCGATCCGAAGCGCCAGCTTATCGGTGACGACGAGCACGGCTGGGACGATGACGGCGTCTTCAACTTCGAGGGCGGCTGCTACGCCAAGGTGATCAACCTCTCGCAGGAGAACGAGCCGGACATCTGGAACGCCATTCGCCGCAACGCGCTGCTGGAGAACGTGACGGTGGACAAGAAGGGCAAGATCGACTACGCCGACAAGTCGGTAACGGAGAACACCCGTGTATCGTACCCGATCTTCCACATCGAGAACATCGTGAAACCGGTTTCGAAGGCTCCGGCCGCCAAGAAGGTGATCTTCCTCTCGGCCGACGCATTCGGCGTGCTGCCTCCGGTATCGATCCTGACTCCGGAGCAGACGAAATACTACTTCCTGTCGGGCTTCACGGCCAAGCTGGCCGGTACGGAGCGTGGTATCACGGAGCCGACGCCGACCTTCTCGGCCTGCTTCGGAGCCGCTTTCCTGTCGCTGCACCCCACGAAGTACGGTGAGGAGCTGGTGAAGAAGATGGAGAAGTCGGGCGCCAAGGCTTACCTGGTGAACACGGGCTGGAACGGTACGGGCAAGCGTATCTCGATCAAGGATACGCGCGGTATCATCGACGCCATCCTGGATGGATCGATCGACTCGGCACCGACGAAGATGATTCCGATCTTCGACTTCCAGGTTCCGACCGAACTGCCGGGTGTGGATCCGAAGATCCTGGATCCGCGCGACACCTATGCCAACGCAGCCGATTGGGATGTGAAGGCCAAGGACCTCGCCGGCCGTTTCATCAAGAACTTTGCGAAATTCACGGGCAACGAGGAGGGCAAGAGCCTCGTGGCAGCCGGTCCGAAACTGTAATTGCAGGGACCGCGGGGCGGTTTCAGCCGCCGGATAATGACCCCGACGGGGCGGATGGAACACCATCCGCCCCGTTTTTTGTGCGGATCGGGTGCTTTCGGGCCGGAACGGCCGTGTGGTTGCGGGCCTGATCCTGCCAAGGATCCCCGGATGCGAAAAAGGATGCCCGGCCGGGAAGTGGACATCCGGCTGAGAGGAGGACGGAGTCCTTTTCGGATCGGACCCGGACCACGAAAAAATCCGACAGCGGGAAGCTGTCGGATTTTTCTTCGTAAAAGGCGGTTTGTGCCCGTTTCTCAGACGGTCATGATCTCCTTCTCCTTCTTGGCGAGGATTTCGTCGAGCGTTTTGGAGAACTTTTCGAGGAGTTTCTGCGACTGGGTTTCGCCGTCTTTCGATTCATCCTCGGGCATTCCCTCCTTCTGGGCCTTCTTGAATGCCTCCACGGCATCGCGTCGTGCGTTCCGCAGGCTGATGCGGGCGGTTTCTGCCTCGCCCCGGATCTGCTTCACCAGCTCCTTGCGGCGCTCCTCGGTGAGGGGCGGGATCGTGAGCCGGATGGTTTCTCCGTTGTTCGAGGGGGTGAGTCCGATGTTGGAGTCGAGGATGGCCTTTTCGATGGGGCGGAGCATCTTCTTGTCCCAGGGCTGGATCAGGATGGTCTTGGCATCGGGGACGGTGACGCTGGCGGCACCCGATACGGGCACCTGCGAACCGAAATAGTCGACCATCACGCCGTTGAGTACGTTGGGTGAGGCCTTTCCGGCCCGGACGTTGAGGAGTTCCTCTTCGAGGTGGTCGATGGCCTTCTGCATGCGGGCCGAAGCGTCGTTGAGAATAGTCTTGGTATCCATATGTTTAGGTGTCGGTTTGAATGGTTCGCTGTTGCGTTTTGGGGGGATCTATTCGGTCTTTGCAAGGGTGGCTTCGATGGTGCGGATGAGCTCCTCGAATTCGGCCTGCTCGAAACCGGTGGTTGCCGTGACGATCCTGCCGTCGGCATCGATGAGGAAGTTGCGGGGAATGTAGTTCGAAGCGTAACGGTCATAGACGGTGCGTGTGGAGTCGAGTCCCATGGGGAATGCGTATCCGGTTTTTTCGCGGAAGGCGGCGACATCGGCGCGGCTCTCCCCGCGGGATACGGGCAGGAAGACGAAGGGACGTCCGGCAAAGCGGTCGATGATCTGCGTCTGTACGTGAGTCAGCTCTTCGCGGCAGGGTGGGCACCAGGTGGCCCAGAAGTTGAGCAGCACGACTTTGCCGCGCAGGTCGGCGAGCGAGACCTGGCTTCCGTCGAACATCCCGACGGTGAAGTCCGGGGCCGGGTCTCCGGCCTTGACGAGCGTCGAGGCCTCGATCTCGTTTTCGGGTTTCGGGCCGGGCTCCGCGGTTTCGCCGCCCGAGGGGAGCAGGGCGATTATGGCGATGACGACGACGATCAGCGCCAGCATGATCCACAACTGTCTGTTGCTTTTTCTGCGGGGTTTTCGGATGGTCATGGCGTCAGCATTTTACAAGGGTTCCGATGGCTTCTCCGGCGAGGACTCGTCCGAGGTTGCCCGGGGTGTCCATGTCGAATACGATGATTTGGAGACCGTTTTCGCGGCAGAGGGTGAAGGCCGTGAGGTCCATGACCTTCAGGCGGCGGTCGAGTACCTCCTCGAAGGAGATTTCGGCAAATTTCGTGGCCGAGGGATCCTTCTCGGGATCGGCGGTGTAGACGCCGTCGACGCGTGTTCCCTTCAGCAGGACGTCGGCCTCGATCTCGATGCCTCGCAGGGCCGAAGCGGAGTCGGTGGTGAAGTAGGGGTTCGAGGTGCCGCCTCCGATGATGACCACATACCCGGCCTGGAGGTATTCAATGGCACGGGCTTTGGAGAAGTATTCGCCGATGGGCTCCATGCGGATCGAGGTGAGGACCTTGCATTTGACGCCGTTGTCCTCGAGTGCCGACTGGAGCGCCAGGGAGTTGATGATCGTGGCGAGCATTCCCATTTGGTCCCCCTTCACGCGGTCGAATCCCTTTTTTGCGCCGGAGAGACCGCGGAAGATGTTTCCGCCACCGATGACGATGCCGATTTCGACGCCCGTAGCCGCTGCGTCCCTGATCTGTTCGGCATAGGATTGCAGCACTTCGGGTGAAAGCCCGTACTTCTGGGAACCCTGGAGCGACTCACCGCTCAGTTTCAGGAGTATTCGCTTGTATTTCATCTTGCGTAGCGTTTTAACGTTATGCGAAGATAGGAAAATTTTCGAAAAAGTTCCCTATTATTTTGTATCTTTGTCTCTCCAATGGCGTGCGAAGATTATAAACTGCTGGATCGTGTTTCGTCGCCCCGGGAGCTGAAGCAGCTTTCGGCCGAAGAGTTGCGCCGTTACTGTGACGAACTGCGGCGCTACATCATCGAGGAGTGCTCGGTCAATCCGGGTCATCTGGCGTCGAGTCTCGGGGCCGTGGAACTGGCTGCGGCATTGCACTACGTTTTCGACACGCCGCATGACCGGATCGTCTGGGACGTCGGGCATCAGACCTATGCGCACAAGATCATCACGGGGCGCCGGGAGGCGTTCCGGACCAAGCGGCGGCTGGGCGGCATCAGCGGTTTCCCGCGCATGTCCGAGAGTGCGTACGACGCCTTCGGGGGCGGTCACGCCTCGGTATCGATCTCGGCGGCCTTCGGCATGGCCAAGGCGGCCGAACTGCGGGGCGAAAACTATCAGGTGGTGGCCGTGATCGGAGACGGTTCGATGACCGGAGGCCTGGCCTTCGAGGGGCTGAACAATGCCGGGGCTTCGAAGCGTACGAACCTGCTGGTGATCCTCAACGACAACAACATGGCCATCGACCAGGCGACGGGAGCCCTGAAGAACTACCTGTTGAAAATCTCCACATCGGTGCACTATAACCGCTTCAAGCAGCGGTTGTGGGGGATTCTGTCGCATACGCCGCGGCTGTTGCGCCTCTGCCAGAAGGCGGGCAACGCCGTCAAGCAGGGATTGCTGAACAAGAGCAACTTCTTCGAGAGCCTCAATTTCCGCTATTTCGGGCCGGTGGACGGCCACAACCTCAAGGAGTTGGTGCGGACACTTCGTGCGATGCGGGACATCGAGGGCCCGAAGCTGCTGCATGTCCTCACGGTAAAGGGCAAGGGCTATCTTCCGGCCGAACACGACCAGTCGGTGTGGCATGCCCCGGGGTGCTTCAACCCCGATACGGGGGAGCGTATTGCGCCTCCGGAGGGGCCGTCCCGTTACCAGGATGTCTTCGGGGAGACGCTGCTCGAACTGGCGCGGCGCGACAAACGGGTCGTGGGTGTGACGCCCGCCATGCCGACGGGCTGTTCGATGAACATCCTCCTGCGGGAGATGCCCGACCGCTGCTTCGACGTCGGGATTGCCGAGGGTCATGCCGTGACCTTCTCGGCAGGACTTGCCGCCGCGGGCATGGTTCCTTTCTGCAACATCTACTCGACCTTCATGCAGCGCGCCTACGACAACGTGATTCACGACGTGGCGATCCAGGACCTTCCGGTGGTGATGTGCCTCGACCGGGGTGGTCTGGTGGGCGAGGATGGTGTGACTCACCACGGCGTCTTCGACATGGAGGCCTTCCGGGCAATCCCGGGCCTGACGATCGCCGCCCCGATGAACGAACCCGAACTGCGCAATCTGATGTATACGGCACTCCAGTTCGGACACCCCTTCATGATCCGCTATCCGCGCGGTTGCGGCGAAGGCCTGGCGTGGCGGGGCACCCCGTTTGAGGAGCTGCCGGTGGGGCGCGGCCGGAAACTGCGCGAAGGCCGCGATGTGGCGTTGCTGACAATCGGTACGGTCGGAAATGCGGCGGCCCGGGCGGCTGAACGGGCTGCGGGCGAAGGTGTTGAGACCGCCCATTACGATCTTCGTTACGCAAAACCCCTCGATGAAGCGCTGCTCGACGAGGTGGGACGCCGTTTCCGGCGGGTTGTTACCGTCGAGGATGGCTGCTTGAGCGGCGGAGTGGGTGAGGCCGTCACGATTTTCTTCTCTTCGCGCGGTTACGATGTCGAGGTGACGCGCCTCGGAATCGGTGACGGGTGGGTCGAACACGGAACCCCAGCCCAGTTGAAAGCCCTTTGCGGCTACGACGAGGAGGGAATCCTCCGGGCACTGCTATCATCCCGTTCTCCGGAACCGTCGGCCGGGCGGGAATAACTCCTTTTTCTTTGCTGTACACGCCGCTCCGAAGGGGTGAAAATCCCTGTCGGACGGCCTTGGCGTGTATTTACATGGTGAACATCCAGTTGTCGCCGCGGCTCCGCGTCGGGTCGAACCGGAACCCTTCCCATTCGAACGTCTTCACGATTTCAGGGTCGTCGACTCTCCCTTTCAGGACGAACCGCGTCATCTCGCCGCGGCACATCTTCGTATAGACGACAATGGTTTTCAACCGGTCGCCTTCGCGGATGCGGAATTCCGGGGTGATGATCCGCACTTCGCGGCCGAGGCGCCGCCAGTCGAAGAGTCGTTTCATCTCCGCGCTGGCCAGGTTCAGCAGGATGCCGTCATCGGCCTGGATCTTGCGGATGAAACGGTCGGTAAGCCGTTGTTGCCAGAATTCGAATCGCGTATGCTCCTCCTCGCCGGGCAGGACGGTGTCGCCTTCGAGCCGGTAGGGACGGATGGCATCCAGCGGACGGAGCAACCCGTAGAGGAACGAGGTGATGTTCAGATGCTCCTGGGCATACTCGAAGTCATCCGCGGTAAAGGATGCCGGATCGAGCCGCTTGAAGACAATTCCCGTATAGGCCGTAAGGGCCGGCAGGGAATTGTTGTCGTGGAATTGTGCATAGCGTCGTCGGTTTTCTGCGGCGATCGTGCGGTTTACGCGCAGAATCCGGGCGAGTTCGTCGGTCGGGAGCGACGCCAGGGCTGCGGCGGCCGCATCGGCCTCGGCCCGGAAGAGGGGTTCGGAGGTGCGGGGCGTGCGGATCGCGGTGTGGTCCGCCATCGTCTTGGCGCAGGAGAGCAGGATCTGCATGGTCTTTCCGGAATGAGGACGGGGGTCAGGCTACCGAACAGGGAATGCCCAGCGCCTCGACCCGGGCGGCAATGCCTTGCAGCTCTTCGCGGGAGACCTTTTCGAGCGTCGGGCAGGGGGTGTCGCGGTCGAGCGAGTAGACCATCACCTGCCGCGGGCGGATCTCGGCGACGAGTTGCAGCCAGGCCGAAACCTCCTCTTCGGTGGTGTTGTCGATCGGGGCCGCGTCGCACGTCCCGCGCAGGAACATCGTCTGCAGGATCATCCGTCCCTCGAAACGCTTCATCCGCTCGACAATGTCGCGGACCGCATAGGCGGGATTCTGCGGGTTGTCGATCCGCCGCACGGTGTCGTCGAACGCCGAGTCGAGCTTCAGGATGTTGTTGTCCACGCGCAGCAGGGCCCGGCGGACCTCCTCGCGGTGGATCTGCGTGGCATTCGACAGCACGGAGACCTTTGCGGCCGGGCAATAGCGGTCGCGCAGTGCCAGCGTATCGTCGATCACCCCTTCGAAATCGGGATGCAGCGTCGGCTCACCGTTTCCGGCGAAGGTGATGACATCGGGCGGAGTTCCGGCTTCGGCCATGTTCCGCAGGGCGGTTTCGAGGTGGGTCCGCACCTCCTCGCGGGCATTGAATCGGCGTCCGCCGGGGTGTTCGGCATTCCAGCCGCACTCGCAGTAGATGCAGTCGAACGAACAGAGTTTCGACTCGGTAGGCAGCAGATTGACCCCGAGCGAGAGTCCCAGGCGCCGCGAATGCACCGGGCCGTAGATGATGTCGTGATACAGGGATGTCATACGGCAAAGTAACGAAATTTTTCGTACCTTTACAAAAATCGTTCTCCGATGAAGCGAAAATTCGGTTTGCTGCCGCGCGTCGTGTTGGCCATTGTGCTGGGTATCGTCTGCGGCTTTTTTCTGCCCGGATGGGTTTCCCGGGTTGCTTTGACCTTCAATGCCGTCTTCGGTCAGTTTCTCGAATTCGTCATTCCGCTGCTGATCTTCGGACTGGTGGCTCCCGGGATTGCCGATCTCGGACGCAGCGCCGGACGCCTGCTGGCTCTGACCGCGGCGCTGGCCTACGGCTTTACGCTGATCTCCGGGTTCGGGACCTATTTCGTCGGAAAGACACTCTTCCCGACGCTGCTCGCCGGATCGGAGATGGTGTTGCCGGAGTCGAGCGAGGCCCTGACTCCCTACTTCACGATCGGGATACCGCCCGTCATGGGGGTCATGTCGGCCCTCGTACTGGCCTTTGTCCTGGGGCTCGGGATGGCCTACATCCATTCCGTGACGCTCAAATCCGCCCTGGACGACTTCAAACGCATCATCGAACTGGTCATCGTGCGGGTCATCATCCCGCTTTTGCCGTTCTATATCTTCGGCATTTTCCTCTCGATCACACAGTCGGGACAGGTCGCCGGTGTTTTGGGCGTCTTTGTGAAACTGATCGTGGTGATCTTCGTACTGACTGTCGTGCTGCTGCTTTTCCAGTTCTCGGTGGCGGGGCTGGCGGCCCGTCGGAACCCGCTCCGGATGCTGCGCACGATGCTGGCGGCCTACGTCACGGCCCTCGGGACGCAATCCTCGGCGGCGACGATTCCCGTGACGCTCGAACGGACGCTGCGCCTCGGCGTGCGGCCCGAACTGGCGTCGTTCGTCATTCCGCTGTGCGCGACGATCCACTTGTCGGGTTCGATGATGAAGATCACGGCCTGCGCCCTGGCCGTCTCGATGATGGCGGGTCTGGAGCTCTCGGCCGGGACCTTTGCCGGGTTCATTCTGCTGCTGGCCGTGACGATGGTGGCGGCTCCGGGCGTGCCGGGCGGTGCGATCATGGCGGCCCTGGGACTGCTGGAGTCGATGCTTGGCTTCGATGAGACCCTGTGCGGCCTGATGATCGCCACCTATATCGCCATGGACAGCTTCGGTACGGCAACCAACGTTACGGGCGACGGAGCGGTGGCCGTAATCGTGGATGCCCTCGACCGGAAAAGACGAAAAGAGACATAAATAAGTATAAATGCGTATCTCCGGGGAGCAAAAAACGGCTACTTTTGACCGTTAAAATCGTTTTATCCGTACTTTTGCGCGACGCGGACGGAAAATGCACACAAACTCATAATTACAAACACAAATATGGTTGATATTTTTGCACGCCTGGAGAAAAATGCCGGCGGACCTATCGGTCAGTATATGGCTTACGCTCACGGTTATTACGCCTTTCCCAAACTCGAGGGCGAGATCGGTCCCCACATGACCTTCCGGGGCAAGAAGATGCTCAACTGGAGCTTGAACAACTACCTCGGTCTTGCGAACCATCCCGAGGTCCGCAAGGCCGATGCCGAGGGAGCCGCACAATTCGGTATGGCCGCCCCGATGGGCGCCCGGATGATGAGCGGTCAGACGGTCTACCACGAGCAGCTGGAGCGCGAACTGGCAGCCTTCGTGGGCAAGGAGGATGCCTTCCTGCTCAACTTCGGTTATCAGGGCATGTTGTCGATCATCGACTGCCTGCTTTCGCCGCGTGACGTGGTGGTCTATGATGCCGAGGCTCACGCCTGCATCATCGACGGCTTGCGTCTGCACAAGGGCAAGCGCTTCGTATTCGGCCACAACGACATGGATTCGCTTCGCCTGCAGCTCAAGCATGCAACCGAACTGGCCGACGAGCAGAACGGCGGTGTACTGGTCATCACCGAGGGCGTCTTCGGCATGAAGGGCGACCTGGGCAAACTGGACGAGATCGTGGCCATGAAGAAGGATTTCCAGTTCCGGCTGCTGGTCGACGATGCTCACGGTTTCGGTACGATGGGTGAAGGCGGTCGCGGCACGGCTTCGCACTTCGGTGTGGTGGACGGCGTGGATGTGCTGTTCAACACCTTTGCCAAGTCGATGGCCGGAATCGGAGCCTTTGTCTGCGGCCCCCGCTGGCTGATCAATCTGCTCCGCTACAATATGCGTTCGCAGCTCTATGCCAAGTCGCTGCCGATGCCGATGGTGATCGGAGCGCTGAAGCGTCTGGATCTGATCCGCAACCATCCCGAATATCAGCAGAAACTCTGGGAGATTGTTCATGCGCTGCAGAACAGTCTGAAAGAGAATGGCTTCAATATTGGTGTAACCAATTCTCCGGTGACTCCGGTGTTCTTGAAGGGTGGTATTCCGGAGGCGACGAACCTGGTTGTCGACCTGCGTGAGAACCACGGAATTTTCTGTTCGATGGTGATCTACCCGGTGATTCCGAAGGGCGAGATCATTCTGCGGGTGATTCCGACGGCCGCACATACGCTGGAAGATGTAGCGGTTACGATCGAAGCCTTCAAGGCGGTGCGGAGCAAACTCGAAAGCGGTTATTATGCATCGCTGCCGATTCCGATGCGTGCCGACGAAGGATTCAAGGTTCGTTAAACCGTACACGGAATCATTTATCCAACAAACTCTCCGGTCTTTGCAGGACCGGGGAGTTTTGTTTTTGGAAAAATCACGAAAAATTTTGCGGAATCGAAAAATCGCTTTATATTTGCAGTCCCGAAACGGAAGTTTTGGGGTCAGTTATGCGGAAATAGCTCAGTTGGTAGAGCGCAACCTTGCCAAGGTTGAGGTCGCGGGTCCGAGTCCCGTTTTCCGCTC